>CAZXXM010000314.1:0-4535 GCA_964644715.1 uncultured Salinisphaerales bacterium | reverse complement strand
CGGCGGGTTGGCCGGCATTCCCGACCAGAAGCATTTCTTCGACGTCGACAAGAAGTCGCTCGGCCTGACGCCGATCCATTGCGACGTCTGGGAAGGCTTCATCTTCATCAATTTCCAGAAGACGCCCGAGGTCACTCTTGCCGAGTTTCTCGGTCCTTTCGGCAAGACCTATTCCGGAATCCCGTTCTTCAATCTCGACGAGACCATCGTCATCCAGGCGGACTTCAAGGCCAACTGGAAGCTGATTGCGGACGCGTTCGCCGAGCCCTACCACGTGCCCTCGCTGCACCCGGCCACCTTGGCGCCCGGCTTTGCGCATCCGGAGGACAACCGCTATGCGCGTCCGCTGAGCGCGCGTGCCCACGGCATTCATCGTCATTTCTCCGCTTACGGAAACCCGCACTACGTGCCGGCACCCGAGTCGAAGGTCGAGCGCCTGGTCTACATCCAGGAGACCGGCGGTGTGCTCGGCGGTGACGCGGCGGAGAACGCCAAGGCGCTGACCGATCACCCGGCGATCAATCCCACGAAGAATCCGAACTGGTCCGCGGACGTCACCTGGATCTTCCCGAACTTCAACATCGACTATTCCACCGGCGGTTTCTGGACGCACGAGTTCTGGCCCGTCGCGCACAACCGCACGCACTGGACCCTGCGCATCTTCATCCCCAAGACCGCGTCGATCCGTCATCGCCTGCAGCTCGAGCACTACGCGTGCCGGTGGGCCGAGGTCGTGCTCGAAGACGTCACCAACTGCGAGCGCATCCAGATCGGCCTCGAGTCCGGCGCCAAGGACCACATGATCCTGCAGGACGCCGAGATGCTGATCCGGCACAACCTGTGGGTGCTGGACAAGTGGATGGCGGCGGACAAGGTGGCGGACGCGTTGAAGTAGCCGAGTTCCGTCTGGTCTGCCTCGCCCCACTCGGCTTCATGCGTGGGGAGAGGGTTGGTGTGAGGGGGGAGCTTTTGACGTATGGCGAGCGCTCTTTTTCGGAGAGCGGCGGGCTCCTCTCCCCCTGAAAAGCGCACGGGGAGAGGGAGACCAGCTGAAGCAGAAGTCGACCGCGGCATTCGGATCAGCCGCTGCAAGCAAGCTCGCGCAGGACTGCGCGGATATAAGAAAGAACGCAGCTCCCAAGCAGGGAGCCACGATCAACAGCAGAAGGAGCTCTGGTGATGCCATCCAAACCGTCGTCTTCATCGCCGACGTCAGACGACTCAGCGCGTCATCCCTCGCGCCGCGACATCCTCAAGGGGCTCGCCGCCGGTACCGCCGCCACGCTCATTCCTGCCGCAGCCGCGTCGGCCGCGACCAAGGCGAATGGCAAGGCGAAGAAGACCTGGGCCGGCGAAGCCGATGTGCTGATCGTCGGCACCGGCGCCGCGGGACTCTCGGCCGCGATCGCCGCAGTCACGCAGGGATCGAGCGTGATCCTGTTCGAGAAGATGCCGTTCCAGGGCGGTACGACGGCCAAGTCGGGCGCTGTGTTCTGGATTCCCAACAACGACTATCTGAAAAGTCAGGGCGTGAAGGACGAGCGCCTCGACGCACTGCAGTACATGGTGCGGCTGTCGCACCCGACGCGTTACGTGCCGTCCGATCCGCTGCTGGGACTCACGCAGCCTGAGTTCGATCTGATCGCCGCGTTCTACGACAACGCGCCCAAGGTCATCGAGGCGCTCGGTAGCAGCGCCGGCCTCAAGATCATGCCCTGGCTGACCTGGGAAGACCGGCCGTATCCCGACTACTTCTCGGACATTCCCGAGAACAAGGTGCGTCGCGGCCGCTCGCTGGTGCCGGATATGACCGGCCATCCCGAACTGGTGGTGTGGCCGCGCAACGGCGGCGCGGGCCCGGCGCTGATCCACGTGCTGATGCAGGGTCTCCAGAAGAAGCCCGCCGAGCTGCTGCTCGATCACAAGGTGCTCGATGTCATCCACAACGCCGACGGTGCGGTGGTGGGCCTGAGCGTGGACCGCGGCGACGACGCGCCGGTGTCGTTCCGCGCGCGCAAGGGCGTGGTGTTCTGCAGCGGCGGCTTCACGCACAACGTCACGCTGGCGCGCGAGCATCTGAAGGGGCGGATCTGGGGCGGCTGCGCGAGCCCGAGCAGCACCGGCGACTTCATCGACATCGCAACGAAGGCGGGCGCGGTGCTCGGCAACATGGGCAACGCGTGGTGGGGCCAGGTGCAGGTGGAGGCCGCGCTCAAGGCGCCGAGCGTGCCGGCCACGGTCTGGTCGTCGCCCGGCGACAGCATGATCCAGGTCAACCGCTACGGCCGGCGTTTCGTCAACGAGAAGATCCAGTACAACGAGCGCACCCAGGCGCACTTCGTCTGGGATCCGGTGCGGGCCGAGTATCCCAACCTGCTCGCCTTCATGATCTGGGACGCGCGCACCGCGCAGCGCTACGCCGGATACGATCCCATCCCCGCCGCCAACGCCAAGCTGCCGCACATCATCGAGGGCGCGACGCTGGACGAGCTGACCGCGAACATCGAGCTACGCCTGGCGAGCATCGCCAAGCACACCGGCGGCGTGACGCTCGACAAGTCCTTCCGCAAGACGCTCAGCCAGACGATGGAGCGCTTCAACGGGTTTGCGACCGCGGGCAAGGATGAGGATTTCTCGCGCGGCGAGGCGAGCATCGAGATCGCGTTCCAGTACTTCAACGCGCCCAAGGCGCCGAATCCGAATCCCAGCATCACGATGCATCCGATGGATATGGAGAAGGGCCCGTATTACGCGGTGATCCTCGGCGCCGGCGCGCTCGACACCAAGGGCGGGCCGGTCGTGAACGCCAAGGGCGAGGTGCTCGATGCCGCGGGCAAGCCGATCGCTGGCCTCTACGCCGCCGGCAACTGCGTGGCGCATCCGGCGGCGCAGGCCTATTGGGCCGGCGGCGGAACCCTCGGCCCCGCGCTGACGTTCGGATACCTGGCCGGTACGAGCGTCAGCGGACAGAGCGAGCGCAAGGCATGAAGACCTCGTCTCGCCTGACCGACGTTGCGCCGCGTCTTTTCCTGGGCCGGCGCGTGCTGACGATCGCCGCGCTCGCGATAGGGTTCCTGCTGACCGGCGCGGACGTGTCGGCGCAGTCCTCGTCCGAAAAGCCGGTCAGCTTCAAGGACGACGTGCAGCCGCTGCTGAATTCGCAGTGCGTGTTCTGCCACGTCACCGGCGCCGAGAACGGCGGGCTCAACCTGGGGCGTCGCGATTCGCACGCCTCGCTGATGGCGGCGAGCACCGAGGCGCCGATGGCGCGCGTCGCGCCGGGCGATCCCGCGAAGAGCTATCTGCTGCACAAGCTCAAGGGCACGCACCTGGAAGTGGGCGGCAGCGGCAGCGCGATGCCGATGTACGACCCGCCGAAGCCGTTCCCCAAAGACCATCTCGATCTGATCGAGCGTTGGGTGAGAGAGGGCGCGCAGAAAAATTGAGCGTTCGCCTTCGGTGCCGCTTGGCGGTGCGCGGAGCGCACCCTACGGTTCGCTGCGTAGGGTGCGCTATGCGCACGCGCGCTCCCTTCGTTGCAAGCGAAAAGCTGCGCGAAGCGCACCCTACGATCGCCTGATCCATCAGGGCACGTGGCGGTAAGCTGCGGTCTCCGCCGAAAGCAAAGTCCGCCGGATCATGACGACGTCCTGGATCGAAACGCTGCTCGTCCGCCCGATCGACCCGGGTGTCTGCGTGACCGTCGCCGACTGGTGGCCGCGACATCGAGCGCGATGCGCGCAGCGATCGCGCACCATCGAGCAGGCCATCGTCGGCGGCATTCATGCCGATCGCGTGGCCTGGGCGTTCGCCACCGCCTACCAGGCCGCGCTCCGGGCGCTGACACCCGAACTTCCTTGCGATCAGCTCATCGCCTTGTGCGTGACCGAAGAGGGCGGAACCGCGCCGGCGGCGATGCGCTCCGAAATCCGTGCAGTGCCGGGAAGCTCGGCGCTCGTGCTCGATGGCGCCAAGCGATGGACCACGCTGGGTCCGGACGGCGCGCTGTTCCTGGTGGCCGCGCGAGATGCGCGCGTGCAAGGCGAGCGCCCGGCGATCCGGCTGGTGAAAGTAGCGGCGAACGCGCCCGGCGTGAAGATCGAGACGATGCCACCGACGCCGTTCGTGCCGGAAGTCGCGCATGCGCGTCTGCAGTTCGAGAACGTCGCGATCCCCGAAGAAGCGCTGTTGCCGGGCGACGGCTACGCGAACTACGTCAAGCCATTCCGCAGCATCGAAGACCTGCACGTCCACGCTGCGGTGCTGGCCTACCTGGTCGGTGAATCGCGCCGACGGGGATGGCCGCGCGGATGGATCGAGCGCGCGGCGGCGGCCTTGGCTTCGTTCGTGACGTTGGCCGCGTTAGATCCGAACTCGGCCTCGATGCACATCGCGCTGGCCGGTGCGCTCGACGTAGGCGAGGCACTGGCGAAAGAGGCGGACGCGCTCTGGGCCTCGACGCCCGACGATCCGGCTGCGACACGATGGCAGCGTGATCGCGCCTTGCTCGGCATTGCCTCGCAGGCGCGCAAGGC
>CAZXXM010000313.1:1734-4540 GCA_964644715.1 uncultured Salinisphaerales bacterium | reverse complement strand
TACAGAATTTTTCCAATGTCGCGTGCAAGGCACCCTCGTCGAAATCCGCGGTGAGAACCGCCTCTCCGATACTGCGCAGCAGCACCAGGCGCAGCTTTCCGCCCTTGACCTTCTTGTCGAGCCCCATCAGGTCGCGAAAGCCTTCCGGCGTCATGCCGTCGGGCGGGCTGGTCGGAAGGCCGACACGGCCCAGCAAGCGGGTCGCCCGCTCGAGTTCGACGGCCTTGATCCAGCCCATCCGGTGCGACAGGTCCGCCGCCATGCACATGCCGGCTGCGACGGCCTCGCCATGCAGCCACTCGCTGTAGCCGGTGAACGTCTCGATCGCATGACCGAAGGTGTGCCCCAGATTCAGCAACGCGCGGGGACCTCCCGACACACTTTCGCGTTCGTCGAGCCCGACGATGCGCGCCTTGATCGAACAGCAGCGCTCGATCGTCTCGGCGATGAACTGCGATTCCAGGGCGAGAATCCGGTCGAGGTTCTTCTCGAGCCATCCGAACAGGATCGGGTCAGCCAACAACCCGTACTTGATGACTTCAGCCAAGCCGGCGCGCAGTTCGCGCGGCGGCAAGGTTGCCAGCGTGTCGGTGTCCGCGACGACGGCAATGGGCTGGTGGAAGGCCCCGATCAGATTCTTGCCGCGAGGATGATTGACTGCCGTCTTGCCGCCGACGGAGGAGTCGACCTGTGCGAGCAGGGTCGTGGGCAGCTGCACGAAATCGATACCGCGCTGGTACAGCGACGCGCAAAACCCCGCGAGGTCGCCAATCACGCCACCGCCCAGTGCGATCAACGCACCATCGCGACTCAGCCGCGACGCCAACATCCAGTCGAGGACTTCACCGGCCTGATCCCAACTCTTCTGAGACTCGCCGGCCTTCAGGATCAGCGCCTGATCACGCGGCAGCTTCAAGGCTTGCAAGACCGAATCGAGGTGATGCTGAGCGACGTTTTCGTCCGACACCAACATCGCGCGACGTCCGCGCAGCAGCTGATAGCTCACGGGATCGCGCAGCAAACCGCTGCCGATGCGGATCGGGTAGCTGCGCGCCCCCAGTTCGAGATTGAGGATACGGGTACTCATACGGTTCCAGCAGGCCGATGTTCCAGGTGTTCTTCGATCTCGCGGACCAGGGTCCGCGCATTCCGACCGTCCGTCGGCAGGACAAGATCGGCGATCTCACGATAAAGCGGATCGCGCATCTCGAAAAGTCGGCGCAGGATGTCGCGACGTTCGCCGCCTGCCCGCAGCAAGGGTCTGTTATCTGTCCGGGCGGTCCGGTTGACCTGTTGATCGAGGCTCGCGTGCAGATAGATGACGAAGCCACGCGCAGCCAGCCATTGGCGGTTGTCGGCTTCGATGATCGCACCGCCACCCGTCGCCAGCACGATCCCGTTGCGTTGCGTCAGGTCGCCGATGACCAGCCGCTCGCGCTTCCGGAATCCGTCCTCGCCTTCCTTCTCGAAAATGTAGGCGATGTCGACGCCCGTCCGTGCTTCGATCTCGTTGTCGCTGTCGACGAACTCCATGCCGCGCACATCGGCCAGCCGCTTGCCGACCGTCGATTTGCCTGCCCCCATCGGCCCCACGAGAAAGATATTGCCGCGCAATGTCGCCTGCCAGATTCCGTCGGTGCGCCCAGGAGGAGGAATGTCCGTTCGCAAAAAACTCGCGAATCCGTCGCGACGCCCAAAAAAAGCGCCCCGGCGGGGCGCAATTATAGCGGGGCTGTCCCGATTGGCCGCCGCTGCGGCCGATCGGACGATGCCTTACCGGACCGAGAGGCCTTCCTGCAGGATCTTCGGCGTCACGAAGATCAGCAACTCGTCCTTGTTGGCAACGGTGAGCCGATTGCGGAAAGCCGCTCCCAGGATCGGAATGTCGCCGAGGAACGGAACCTTGCTGACGTCGTTGCGGTTTTCCTGGACGAAGATGCCGCCCAGAACGACCGTTGCGCCGTTGTCGACGAGGGCCTGCGTGTTCACCTCACGCGTATTGATCGCCGGCGCGGTGCCGCCATCACCGGTCGGCACGATGTCGCCCACGTTATCCTGCGTGACGTTCAGATCCATGATCACCCGGTTGTCCGGCGTGATCTGCGGCGTCACCGTCAGCGCGAGCACGGCCTTCTTGAACTGGATGTTCGTCGCACCACTCGATGACGACTGCTGATATGGAATCTCCACGCCCTGTTCGATCGAGGCCTGCTTGGCGTTGGCCGTCAGAACGCGCGGGCTGGAAATGACCTCGCCGCGTCCTTCCGCCTGGAGGGCCGACAGTTCGAGATCCACGGCGTAGTCCGAGCCCAGGATCGCGAGGCCGATGCGGCCTGCGTTCGTTGAAGCCGGCAAATCGAAATTCAATCCGCCATTTGCCAATCCTGGCACTACCCCGCCTTGAGCGGATCGCGCACCTTCCAGGCTGCCTGCAAGGCCAATCGTCGAATTGTTGCCCAGGCTGTTGACGTGGCTGACACCGAAGCGCGCGCCCAATTCTTTCGAGAAATCGTTGTTCGCGATGACGATGCGGGATTCGATCAAGACCTGCTTCACCGGAATGTCGAGCTGCGCAATGAGCGCACGGATATCCCCGATGACCTCTCGCGTTTCCAGCAGGAGCAGCGAATTGGTGCGCTCATCGACGTTGACCCGGCCACGCTCCGACATGAGCGTGTCTTCGCCAGCCTTCAGCAATGCTGCGATATCGGACGCTTTCGCGTAATTGATCTGGATCAATTCCGTCCGAAGCGGCGCCAACTCGGTGCGCTGCTTCTGCGCTTCGAGTTCGATCTTGTCGCGCTCG
>CAZXXM010000313.1:217-1634 GCA_964644715.1 uncultured Salinisphaerales bacterium | reverse complement strand
CGGCGCCAACTCGGTGCGCTGCTTCTGCGCTTCGAGTTCGATCTTGTCGCGCTCGGCGATTTCGGTCAGCGGCGCAACGAGCATCACATTGCCCTGCTGGCGCATGCCCAGACCCTTCGTGCGAAGGATGATGTCCAGGGCTTGATCCCAAGGCACGTTCTGCAGCCGGATCGCGATCTCGCCGCTGACGGCGTCGGACACCACCATGTTGGTACCCGCGACGTCCGCGATGATCTGCAGCAAGGACCGGATGTCCACGCTCTGGAACGACAGCGAAATCTTCTCGCCCGTGTACTCCGGTTCACGCAATTTGCGCTCGTCGAGCTTTTCCTGAGACAGCGGTTGAAGCTCGATCGTGAACAGATTGCCGGACTGGTATGCCACCTGCTCGAAGTCGCTGCCCGCGACCGGCGTCACGCTGATTTCGGCGTTGATGCCGAGGCGCGTCGCGTCGATGAACTTCACGGGAGTTGCGAAATCGAGCACGTCGAGACGACGTACCAGAGCATCGGGCACACCCGCATTCTTGAATTTCGCGACGACCTTTCCGCCTTCTTCGACAACGTCGACGGCCGTAGCCGGATCGGACAGCGTCACCACGACGCGTCCTTCGCCTTTGTCGCCCCGACGGAAATCGACCGCCGTGATACCCGGGCGCGCCTGCTGCATCGCCGCGGTCGGCGGAACGTAGGCCGGCCCGGATCCGGCAGGGCCGTCCAAGGTAAGAAACACGCGATTGCCGTCGATGCGAACCGCGTGAGTCGTCAGCTGGCTCAACTCGACAACCAGACGCGTGCGTCCTTCCGCCTCCGCAGCCGCAACCGCCTTCGCAGCACCGATATTGAGCTTCTTGTATCGCTCGGCGACCGCAAGCCGCGTATCCGGCAGATCCATCGACAAGCGCGCGGGTGATTCGACGGTGAACACGACCGGTTCGGGCGCCGGGGCGGACAAGGTCAAGGTCAGCAGCAGCCGCTCCCCGTCCAGAGCGACTGCGTCGATCGATTGCAGGGCCCGTCCCGATTGCGCGTGCGCCGCGGGCGACAGCAGGAGGGCAAGGCCGACCAGGGCCGCCAGTCCACAGAGGGTCGCGCGCAGGGCCGCGACTGCGCGCCCCGCGATGCCTGCGACTTGGGAATGGTTCTTCATGGATTACGCGCTCCCTTTAACTCTATTCCGCGAGGGCCAAGGTGGCCGGTCGCGAAATCCAGCCGCCGAAACCGTCCGGGACGATTTCCGCCAGTGTGATTTCAGATTCTTCGATGGACTTGATCTGGCCGTAGTTCTGGCCCATGTGATTGCCGACCGAGACGCGATGGATCACGCCGTCCGGGGCCTTCACCAGCGCGTAAACGGCCTTGGCCGTCTCGATGACACCCTGCATGCGAAGTGCGTCGAGCGGGAATTCCTCGAGCGG
>CAZXXM010000313.1:0-207 GCA_964644715.1 uncultured Salinisphaerales bacterium | reverse complement strand
GATTGAGATCCGGTCTGGGGCCGGCCGATGCCATTTCCCCCGGATCCGGCTGCGCCTGTTGGAACGGATCCCGTCGTTCGTTCGGCAGATATGCGAAGGCCTCGAACTGCTTGATCTGCGGGACGGGCTCGATCTGCTGGGATTTGCGCGCCTTGACCTCTGCAACGCGTTGCTCGAGATCTTCCATGCCGCTGCCGCAGGCGCTCA
>CAZXXM010000312.1:0-4542 GCA_964644715.1 uncultured Salinisphaerales bacterium | reverse complement strand
TGGTCGCGCTCACGATCCGCACGTCGAGCTTGATGCTGTCGTTGCCGCCCAGCCGCTGGATCTCGCCGGATTCGATCGCGCGCAGCAGCTTGGATTGCAGTGCGATCGGCATCTCGGCGATCTCGTCGAGAAACAGCGTGCCGCCCTGCGCCATTTCGAACTTGCCGATTCGCAGCTTGAGCGCGCCGGTGAACGCGCCCTTCTCATGGCCGAACAGCTCGCTCTCCAGCATCTCGGCGGGTATCGCGGCGCAGTTCACCGCCACGAACAGGTTCTCGCGTCGATCGGACATCGCGTGGATCGCGCGCGCCGCCACTTCCTTGCCGGTGCCGGTTTCTCCGGTCAGCAGCACGCTGCTGCGCGTAGGGGCCACCAGGCCGATCTGCTTGCGCAAGGCCTGCATGGCGGCGCTGCGTCCCAGCAGGGCCGCATCGGTTCGGGATGCCGCTTCGTCGCGCAGGTAGCGGTTTTCGCGCAACAGGCTGCGCGCCGCGAGCACGCGGGTGATCGAGAGGTCCAGGGCCTCCACGTCGAACGGCCGCAGCAGGTAGTCGCAGGCACCCAGGCGCAGTGCCTCGACGGCACTCTCCAGCGTTCCGTGCGCGGTCATCAGGATCAGCGGCAGGTCCTGCTCGGCCGCGCGCAGCCGGCGCAGGAGTTCGATGCCGTCCAGCCGCGGCATCCGCAGATCGGAAACGATCAGGTCGATGCCGCCTTCCTGCACGCGCTCCCAGGCTTCCTCGCCGTCCGCGGCCGCGAGCGTCCGGTAGCCGCGGCGCGCCAGCATGATTTCCAGCACGCGGCGCATGTTGGGTTCGTCATCGACGATCAGGACGCGTTGCGAGCTGCTCATGCCGGATGAGGAGAAGGTTGCGGAATCCACAGGCGCAGGCGCGCGCCTCCCAGAGGACTGTCGTCCGCCTGCACGTCGCCGCCGTGCGCACGCACGATCTGCCGGACCACGGCCAGCCCCAGGCCGAGACCGCCCTCGCGTTTGTACACGAACGGCTCGAACACGCGCTGGCGATCCTCGGGCGGAATGCCGGGTCCGTCGTCGTCGACGTCGATCACCAGCCGGCCCGGCTCGTTGCGGCTGCCTGCCTCCACGCGGCCACCGGACGGCAGCAGGCTGATGGCATTACCCAGAAGATTGAGCAGCACCTGCGTGAGCTGTTCGGCATCCGCGTCGATCAATGCATTCGCGGCCAGGCAGCGCAGCTGCACCTGCACGCCGCGCTCGCGCGCCTGCGCCGCCAGCAAGGTGGCGGCACGAGCGACGACGACGTGTGCGTCCGTCAGCTGGAGGACCGGAACGCGCATCCGGGTCTGATCGAGCATCGTGCTGACCAGACGGTTGAGACGCTCGGTCTCGGATTGAACGATGTCGACCAGTTCGCGAGCCTCGCCGCTCAGGTGCGGCTCGCCGCGCAGCATCTGCGCCGACGATCTCAAGATGCCCAGCGGCGTCCGCACCTCGTGCGCCATCAGGGCCGTGACTTCGCCCAGCGCCGCCAGCCGCGAAGCCTGCGCCAGCGTCTGCTGGGACCGCTGCAGATCCTCGACCAGGTTCACGAAACTGCGCCCGAGCTCGCCGATTTCGCCGGGACCGCTGCGCGGTGGCAGCGGCGCGGCGCCGGGCCGCAGGTACTCGCGCGTGAACTGCGTCAGCGCCATCACGGGCCGCGCGATCCAGGCCGAGACTCCGAAGCTCGCCAGCACCGTCAGCACCGAGATGACGGCGAGCAAGCCGGCGAAAACCTGGCCCATCCGGTGAATCGGCGCCAGCGCGACCTCGCGCGAGCGCAAGGTCAGGGCGGTCCACTCGGTCGGGGGAACCCGCGTACGCCCGACGACGACCTCGCCCTGCATCAAGGGGCTGCCGCCACGCTGCTGCACGGGCGGCCCCTCGCGCCATCCGGCAACCTCGCGACCCAGATCGAAACCGGATGCGCGCAGGCGTCCGGATGCGGCAATCACTTGCCCGTGTGCATCGAGAACCAGCCGCTGCACGCCGGGCATGTCCTCGCCGTCGAGCACGTGTTCGATGGTGTTCCAGTCGATGTCCAGCAACAGCTCGCCGAGCGTCCCGCTGCCGAAATTCGACGCGATTTCCACGCGCAGGCTCAGACGGCGTCCCTCGCGCGCCGGCGCCGGCGCGTCGATCCGGACCCGCCCCCCCGGCAAGGCGAGCTCCGCCCACGGCACTTGCGGACGATCGCGCCGCGTCCCGAGCGCGGCCGGATCGCTGCTGGCGACCACGTTGCCCTGCAGGTCCACCGCGTGGAGCGCCGCATACTCGCCTCCGTATCGGCGCACCATCTCGGCCAGGAAGCTCGACAGCCGCTTGTCGACGTCGCGCAGACGCAGGTCCTGCATCACTTCGAGATGGTTCCAGGTGGTCGCGTTGTGCGCGCGCTCCTGGACGAAACGCGACAAGTCCTGCCCGGTGGCCCGCGCGCTGCTGGAGGTTGCGTCCGCGATCTGCGCCTGCAACGCGGCCTCGCTGCGGCTGAAGGCGAGCCAGGTCAACAGCGCGACGGGCAACACGCCCACCAGCAGAAACGCGAGCAGGAGGATGCGTCGGATGGTCACGACCGGATTATCCATCGTGCGCCGTCCAGTTGCCGCGCCGTCCGAGCGCCGTTAGCGTGCGCGTCCTGTGAGCGCTCCTTCTCCACGCGTCCTGCGCCGCCTGACGGCAACCACGCTGCTGTGGCTCGCTCCCTTGATAGGCCGCGCCGAAGAGCCGGCAACGACCGCCCCTCCGCCCATCGGTCAGGATCCGATGGCCGAGCACTACTCGCTCGGCCAGGGGCTGCGGCTGGGCGGCAGCGGCTTCAGCCTCGGCGGGTATGGCGAACTGGGCGCCCGCGACCTCGGGGGCGCTGACGAGCGCGATGTCTCGCTCGATGCCCTGAGCCTGTTCCTCTGGTGGGACGGTGGCGGCCGCTGGCGTTTCTTTTCCGAAACCGAGCTGGCCAACGCAGTGCGATGGTCCGACGACGGGGTGCAGACCCGGCAGGCGGAAGTGGTCTCCGAGCGCCTGTACCTGGACTACGCCTGGCGCGACGAGCTCAAGCTTCGCCTCGGAAAATTTCTGACGCCGATCGGCCGCTGGAACCTGATCCACGCCGCGCCGCTGACCTGGACGAGTTCCCGACCGCTGATCACCGAGGCCACGTTTCCGACCAACGCCACGGGCGCCATGGCGTACGGCGTGCTGCCGTGGACCGCCGAGGGCATCGAGTACTCGGTCTACGCCTCGGTCGGCGAGGAGATCTTTCCGGACGACGATCTCGACACCTTCCGGGAAGCCGTCGGCGCGCGCGTCTCGGGGCATCTGCTCAGCAACCTGCAGCTCGGCGCATCCTGGGCCAGCTTCGAGCAGGAGTCGGCGGCCGACCTGCGCAAGCAGCTCTGGGGTGCCGACCTGCTGTGGTCCTGGCACCGCTTCGAGATCTCGGGAGAGTTCGCGTTCCGCTCCAACGAGGGTCAGGCGGATCATCGCGACGAACAGGGCCACTACGTGCAGGCGGTGATCCCGCTGACGCAGACGCTCTACGCGGTCGGTCGTTACGAAGGCTTCCATCAATCCGGCGCCGAGCGTGACCTGAACCTGTACCTCGGCGGCCTGGCCTGGCGTCCGCGTCCCGCGCTCGTCTTCAAGGCCGAGTATTCCGACGCGACCGACAACGAGGCCGGGCTGCCCGATGGCTGGCGCGCCTCGTTCGCCGTGCTGTTCTGATGGGCGGGCCTGGACGCCGACTCGCCGTGGCCGCGGCACTAGGCGCGACCTTGTCCCTCCTGTCTCTGCGCGGGTTGGCGCAGACCGACGAAGCCGCGTGGATTGCCGTCGTCGTGACGCCCGAATCGGCGGATCGCTTCGATGCGCGCGAACTCGCGCTGGTGTTTCGGCGAAAAAAGCTCTTCGCGGACGATGGTGAACGCCTGACCCCGGTCAATCTGCCGGCCGACCATCCGCTGCGTCGGCGCTTTTCGCGCAGCGTGCTGGGCCAGTCGCCCGAGGCCCTGGAAAGCTACTGGAACCAGCAGTACTTCCAGGGCGTGCTGCCACCGCACGTCGTCGAGTCCGAAGCCGCGATGCTTCGCTTCGTGCAAGCCACGCCGCACGCCGTGGGTTACCTGCATGCCTGTCACGGCGCGAGCCAGCTGCACACGATCCTGGTGATCGACCCCGCGGGCGATCTGCACCCGCCGCAGGACGCGCCGGCCTGCGAAGGCAACTGAAGCTCGCGGGGCGGTCGCCGCGGGACCCTGCAAAATTTGTAGACGTGGCTTGCAGCCCTGCAAGCCACGTCGGGTCATCGCGATTCTTCGCGATGCTTCCGCAGCGTCGGCAACGCGCTGATCAAAAGAGGAAATCCGCGATTCATCGGTGATGCGCCCAGGCTGGCCTCCGCCTTGCCACATCCGAGGAGATCCCACTTCGATCCCCGACCGATGTTCAGTTCAGATTCCGATCAAGGCGTCGTCGACCCGTCGAGTACCGTCCTCCGGGCGGCCGGCGCCTCCGTCCGAAAG
>CAZXXM010000311.1:0-4552 GCA_964644715.1 uncultured Salinisphaerales bacterium | reverse complement strand
CGCAGAGAACGGCAAAGAAAGACGCAAAGGACCGATAGAAATCCTTTGCGCCTTTCTTTCTTCCTTTGCGTCCTTTGCGTTGGCCGTTGTCGTAAAGAACGGCCTCGGGTTACCCAAGTAAGGCACTCCCCTCGATACACCTCACCCCCAAAAGCCGGGGTGAGGCACTCGGGACAAACGGGGCGATACGGTACCTACGCGGAGTTTCCTCGCGGTCGTGCCGTGGGGGCTTCGCCCGGGCTACGGTGGCGCCCTCAGGCCAGCGCCGGAATCTGCATCGTCACGCAATGCAGGCTGCCGTACTGCCGGATCAGCCAGCGGCAGTCGACACCGATGACGTCGCGATCGGGGAAGCAGGGGCGCAGGGCCGCGAGCGCGGCCTCGTCCTGCGGGACACCGTAGACCGGTACCAGCACCGCGCCGTTGATGATCAGGAAATTCGGGTAGCCCGCCGGCAGGCGCTTGCCGTCCTCGTCGTGCATCGCGGCCGGCAGCGGCAGCGCCACGAGCCGGTACGGCTGGCCGTCGGCGGTGCGCAGCGCGCGCAGTTCCTGCTCCATCGCGGCGAGGTCCTCGTAATGCGCGTCGTTGCGGTTCTCGCAGGCCTGGTAGGCGATCGTGCGCGCGTCGCAGAAGCGCGCGATCGTGTCGATGTGTCCATCGGTGTCGTCGCCGAGCAGGTCGCCGTGCCGGAGCCACAGCACGCGGTTCACGCCCAGGCGCGGTTTCAGGAAAGCCTCGATCCGCTCGCGATCCAGATGCGGATTGCGCGTCGGCGCGAGCAGGCAGCGCTCGGTGGTCAGCAGCGTGCCCTGGCCGTCGACCTCGATGGCGCCGCCTTCGAGGATGAAGTCCTGCGTCTCCACCGGCGCGTCCCAGGCACCGAGCTTCGCCAGTTCGCGCGTCAGCGCGTCGTCGCGGGTGGACTCGAATTTTCCGCCCCAGCCGTTGAAACCGAAATCCAGGTGCAGCAGTCGGCCGTCGCGCACGACGGTGATCGGACCGTGGTCGCGAGCCCAGACGTCGTCGGATTCGACGGCGTGAATCCGGATGCGATCGACCTGCGCGCCGGCCGTTGCCAGGCGCACGCGCAACGACGTCGCATCGAGACCGTAATTGATGTGCACCGGCTCGTAGCGGCTGATCGCCGCCGCGATGCGCAGGAAGTTGTCTTCGACCTGCGCGAAGTGCTGCGCGAAATCGCCGTCGGCGCGTGGCCAGGTGAGCATCACGGCGCTCTGGGGTGCCCATTCGGGCGGAAGGAAGTCGGTCATGTCGTCGAAACTGAAAAGAGAAAGCCTCGGCAGTCGGAGACCGCCGAGGCTGCGGGGCGTGCGTGACGCCCGGGTGACGGGAGTGTGGGCGGGCGGCTTACCGGGGAGGGCCGCCGGCGAGGCCGTCGTACACCGCGATCGGCGCCGGATGGTCGCGCTGCACGGCGTCGACGACGTGGTCGTATTCGAAGAACACGGAGAAGCCGTCGTAGTCCCAACGCGTGATCGGCGGCTGCTGGCGCGATCCGCCACCGACCGGGGGACGCTTGGTGGAAGGCTGACCGTACTGCGCCGCCACCGAGGACTTGTTCATGCCCTTGGTCGGCAGGATCGTGCTGCTCGCCGGGCGGGACGCCTGGGTGACCACGACGATCTCGCCGGCGTCGACCGACAACTCGTCCTGCGCGAAGCAGGCGAACGGAAGGGACAGGGCGGCGGTGGTGAGGAGAATAGTCAGGCGCATAGGGGCTTACCTCCACAATCTCGACGCGAGGATATCACCGGCTCCGGGGATGCGGACGGTTCGCCGCGGGGGGCGATCAGGCCGGCAGGGCCAGGTCCTCCAGCATCGCCGCCAGGAAGCGCGCCGCTTCCGCGCCGGTCACGGCGCGGTGGTCGAACGTCAGCGACAGCGGCAGCACCGGGCTCACGACGGCCTGCCCGTCGAGCGCGATGACGCCCGGCCGCACCGCGCCGGCGGCGACGATGGCCACGGTCGGCGGCACGATCACGGGCGTCGCATAGCGGCCACCGAAGCGGCCGAAATTCGACAAGGTGATCGTGTAGCCGCGCAGTTCCTCGGGCGGCACCGAGCGATTGCGCGCATCCGCCTTCATCTTGTCGAGGCCGCGGCGCAGCGAATCGCCGTCGCGATTGCCGACGTCCTGCATCACGCAGACGAACAGACCCTCGGGCGTGTCGACCGCGACGCCCAGATGAACCTTCTCCAGCAGCCGGCGACCGACCTCCGCTTGATCGAACCAGGCGTTGAGCGCGGGTTCGCGGCGCGCGGCGGCGACGATCGCCCGGATCAGGCGCAGGGTGACGTCCTGCTGCGCCGGCTCCCAGGCGCGCAGCACGGCGTCGTCCATCAAGGTCGTGGGCATCACCTCGTCGCGCGCCTGGCTCATCGCATGGGCCATAGCCTTGCGTGCGCCTCGAAGTTTCTCGAGCGGGCCGACTTCCGCGAGGATCTTGTGGACGCGCTGTACATCGGCGGCGGTGATGATGCCGTCGGGGCCGGACGGCGTGATGATCGTCAGGTCGACATTCAGGCGATGAGCCAGCGCGCGCACGGCAGGCGCCACTTTCAGCCCGGCCGCGGAGCCGACGCGGGTGACCTTTTCGGCGACGACTTCGTTGTTCTGCGTCATCGCACCGACGACGACCCCGGTGTCGCGGATCGCCTCGCCAGCGGCGGCGGCCGCCTTCTCTGCTGCGGGAGGCGGCGACTTTGGCGGCGGCGCCTGCGTCGGCATCGGCGTGCGCGCAGTGGCGGGGGTGGCCTGAGCGTCGCCCTCGAACGTCACCAGCGCCTTGCCGACCTCGATGGTGTCGCCCACCGCTCCGTGCAGGCTCGCGATCCTGCCGGCCTGCGGGCTCGGCACCTCGACCACGGCTTTGTCTGTCTCCACCGAGACGAGCGGCTGATCGGCCTTCACGGTGTCGCCTTCCTGGACCAGCCACTCGCGGATCTCGGCTTCTTGCAGGCCTTCGCCGAGGTCGGGCAGTTTGAAGACGCTCATGGATTCCTCCTCCGTGTTCTCTGTAGCTCCAACCGTAGCCCGGACCTCGTCCGGGCTACGGTTGTGCGGAATGTCCTAGCCGACTGGCGCCAGTTCCAGCAGCTTGCGTACCTCCGCCACGATCCGGTCGACGCCCGGCAGGTAGACCTTCTCGAGCCGCGCCAGCGGCATCACGGTGTCGTAGCCGGAGACGCGCAACACCGGCGCGAACAGGCTCAGCAGGCCATGCTCGGCGAGGTTCGCGGCGATCTCGCTGGCAGGCCCGTACGCGCGCGGCGCCTCCTGCACGATCACGCAGCGGCCGGTCTTGGTGACGCTGGCCAGGATCGTGTCCATGTCCAGCGGCTTGAGGCTGGCGACGTCGATCAATTCGCAGCTGATGCCTTCCTGCGCCAGCGCGTCGGCGGCCAGACGCGTCTCGTACATCATCGCGCCCCAGCTCACGAGCGTCAGGTGCGTGCCCTCGCGCTCGACGAAGGCGGTGTCCAGCGGCAGCGCCTCGCCGTTGTCTTCGACCGCCTGCTTGAACAGCCGGTAGCAGCGCGTCGGCTCGAGAAAGATCACCGGGTCCGGATCGCGGATCGCCGCGAGCAGCAGGCCGTAGGCGCGCGCCGGGTTCGATGGCGCCATCACGCGCAAGCCGGGCATGTGCGCGAAGAAGGTCTCCATCGACTCCGAGTGATGCTCGGGCGCGTGGATGCCACCGCCGTTCGGCGCGCGGATCACCAGCGGGCAGGTGATGCGGCCGCGCGTGCGGTTGCGATAGCGCGCCGCGTGGTTCGCGATCTGGTCCAGGCATGGATACAGGAACCCGCTGAACTGGATTTCCGCGACCGGCCGCAAGCCCTGCGTGGACAGGCCGATGGCCATCGCCGCGATCAGGTTCTCGGCCAGCGGCATGTCGATCACGCGCTCCGGTCCATAGGCGTCGAGCAGTCCGACGGTGGCGCGGAATACGCCGCCGTTGCGGCCGATGTCCTCGCCGAGCACCAGCACGTTTTCGTCGCGCGCCATCTCCGACTTCAGCGCGAGGTTCACCGCCTCGATGATGTTCAGGTCTGCCATGGCTCAGTGCTCCTTCGGCTGTACCGGCGACGCCATCACCTCGGCGCGCTGTACATCGAATGCGGTGGGCAGCACGGCATACAGCGAATCGAAGATGGCCCGCGGCGGTTCTGGCGGCACCGCGAAGTAGGCCTGCGCAACGGCATCCGCCCGCGCCGCGACCTGTTTCTCCAGTTCCTCCTCGTCGGCCACGCTCCAGCAGCCGAGCGTCGCCATGCAGGCGCGCAGCCGCTGGATCGGGCAGCGCGTCCAGGCGTCCTTGAGTTCGTCCTCGGCGCGGTAGCGGCGCGCATCGTCGGCCGTGGTGTGATCGTGCAGGCGATAGGTCACGGCCTCGATCACGCGCGGTCCTTCGCCGGCTCGCGCCGCGGCCAGCGCGCGCTCCAGCACGTGGCGCGTGGCGATGACGTCGTTGCCGTCCACCTGCTCGCCGGGGATGCCGCCGGCGATGGCCTTCTGCGCCAGCGT
>CAZXXM010000310.1:3998-4590 GCA_964644715.1 uncultured Salinisphaerales bacterium | reverse complement strand
CCGTTGACGTTGAGGAACAGCCGGATGTCGATCGGCGTCTCCGTGTCGTCCGGCGGCACCAGGTCGAACATCGCGCGATAGCCCTGGATGGCGTGCAAGGGTCGCACCGAAGTGATCTCCACCTTGCCACGCGAGACGCTGATCACCGGTTCGATCTTCACGTCCGGGCCGAGCATCGACAGATCGCCGTGCGCGAAGTCGACCGCGAAGCGCTCGGAGTAGTACGCACGCTTGCGGCCGATCACGCCGCCGATTCCCGTTCGCGTGGCCACGACCTGCGCAAGGTTCGGCTCGACCGGCGGCTTGGCCCCCCAATGCAGCCGATAGCTGAACAGCAGCTCCTGGCCTGCAGCGGTCGGCGTATCGGGCACCCAGAACGCCACGATGTTGTCGAAGGTCTCGTCCACCGTCGGCAGTTCCAGCAACTGCACCGAACCCTTGCCCCAGGCCGCGCGGGGCTCCACCCAGACACTCGGGCGGCGGTCGTAGAAGACGCCGTCGTCCTGGTAGTGATCGAAATCGCGGTCACGCTGCATCAGGCCGAATCCGCGCGGATTCTCCGCCTGGTAGACGTTGAAGCGGCGATTGCGCG
>CAZXXM010000310.1:0-3988 GCA_964644715.1 uncultured Salinisphaerales bacterium | reverse complement strand
GTCAGCGGACGCCAGATCCACTCGCCGTTGCTGCCCCAGATCGCCAGGCCATCGGTGTCATGGATCTCGGGACGCCAGTCGTTGGCCTTGCGACGGTCGTTCTCGCCGGTCTGGAACATGCTCGTCAGCGGCGCGATGCCCAGGCGCTCGATCGGCTTGCGCGGGTACAGCGCGGCATCGATCTCCATCGTCAGCGTCTGGCCGGGTGTGATCTCGAACCGGTACGCGCCGGTCGTGCTCGGTGAATCGAGCAGGCCATACACGATCAGCTTGTTGGACTTCGGCGCCGGACGCTCGAGCCAGTATGCGACGAAGTCCGGAAATTCCTCCGGCCGCTCCATGCCCGAATCGATGGCCAGGCCGCGGGCGGACTGCCCGTACTGCCACTCGCCGCCGACCGCGCGAAAATAACTGGCACCGAGAAAAGCCGCGACGTCGCGCGTGCGATCGGTGTGGTAGGTGACACGGAAACCCGCGAAGCCCAGGTTCTTCGGCAGCTTCTTGCCGTCGATGCCGCTCTTGCCGTAATCGAACATGCCGGCGTCGTAGGCGTACTCCTGGGCCTTGCCGTCGACCAGCTCGTACATGTGGACCGGCGATTTGAAGTACAGCCCCAGATGGAAGAACGCCGCGCGGAAAAACGAGTCGGTGTTGTCACGCCATAGCAGGTGATCGTCACGAAAGCGGATCGACTGGTACTGGTCCCAGTCCATGCCGCCGACCGCAGCCGGCAGCTCGCTGGTTCGCGACTTCCAGGGTTGGGTCGACAGGGTGCGCGCCCGTCCCTTGAGCGTGGCGTAATCGAACTTCTCCGCTTCGCCCAGCTTGCGCAGGGGTTCGGCCGCATCGGCCGGAGAGGCGAGCAGGGCCAGCGCGGAGGGAAACCCGGCGGCGAGCAGGGCTGGCGCCGCAGCGAGGAGGTCTCGTCGTTTCATGGCTCAGTTTCTTGAAAGGTGAAGAAGGAAAGCTTCAGCCCGCCCGGTTGCGATGCTCCACCATCAGGCAGCGATCCTGGACGACCGAAATACCGGCATCGGCCAAGGTCCTGGCAAACGCATCGTCACGAATTCCCTGCTGCAGCCACACCGCCTTCGGACGCTTGGCCAGGATCTCGTCGAGATGCCCGGCCAGGTCCTGCGGACGGCGGAAGACATCGAGCAGGTCGATCTCACCCGGAACGTCGGTCAGCTTGCGACACACCGGCCTCCCGAGGATCTGCGTGACCTGCGGGTAGTACACCGGGACCGGAATGACATCGAAGCCGGCCTGCACAAGATAGGCGGGCACGTAGAACGCCGGCTGACTGGCGTGGTCTTCGGTCTTGATGCCGAGCACCGCGATTCGGCGAGTGGCGGCCAGTACGTCGGCGATGCCGCCGGCATCCTCGATCAGCTTGCCGCTACCGGTCATCGTCACTCTCCTCCTCGTTTGAACCGCGTCCCGGCGCGGCGCTGATCCCGCTCGGGGCGCGCCGAATCGAACATCGGGCCGGACTTCCGGATCAGCCGCGCTTCTTCGCGCCGGCGCAGGCTGTCTTCCGTTTCCTCGTACAGCTGCTGGGCCTCGGGCGCGCCGCGGCGTTCGTCGCTCAGCGCTTTGACCACGACTTCGCGCTCGTCGAAACCCTGGCGCAGATTCACGACGGCACCCACGCGCACCGCGCGTCCGACCTTGGCGCGTTCGCCTTCGTAGCGCACGTGGCCGGATTCGATCGCTTCCTTGGCGATGCTGCGGGTCCGGTAGAAGCGCGCGGCCCACAGCCACTTGTCGAGGCGAACCGGGCCGGACGATTCGTCCTGATCGTCCTCGTGCCGGCCGGTGCCTCTCACCGCGCGTCCCGCATCAGCAGAGCGAGCTGATGGCCTTGAGCACGTCCGAGCGCGAGATCTGGCCGACGAGCTTGCCGTTCTCCATCACCGGGTAGCGCCGGAACGGCTTGCTCAGGAACATCTGCGCCAGCTGCGTGAGGCTGTCGTCGGGCGACACCGCGATGACGTTGCCCTTCATGAACTGGCTCACCGGGCCGGCGACGCAGCTGTCCTCGGCCGCGATCAGGCCGACCTGCATGCAGTCCATCTCGGACAGCATGCCGACGACCTGCCCCTGCGCATCGACCACCGGCGAACCGCTGATGTGGTGTTTCACGAGCAGGTTGATGGCGGCCATCACTTCCGTGTGCGGCGCGAACTTCACGAGCTTTTCCACCGGCGTCATGTAGTCGCGCACCAACACCGAATCGAGCTTTGCCATGTCGCCGTCCCCCGGATCGCCGCTGTATGGCCGAACCATACTGCCCGGCAGGGGACCTGACAATCACGGATCGCCGGCGCCTCAGTAACGGGCGAGCAAACCGTCGATGTCGGAGCGGATGGCTTCCATCGCCTTGTACAGCGGCACGTGCCGTTTCGCATCGCCGCCGTTGATCAGGACCGCGAAGGCCATCCAGCCGCCATCCTTGCGGCGCAGGTAGCCCGCCACGGCGCACACCGAGACCGGGTCGTTCATGGTTCCGGTCTTGAGCGCCACCCGGTCCTGCCAGCCCCGGCTGCCCCCGCGCAGGAACGCGAACGGGGCCTGCGCCGGCACCACGAGCCCGCCGTAGAACGCCGGGAACGTCGCGGTATTGCGGTACTGGTGATCGAGCATCGAGACCATCTCCGCCGCCGAGATCTCGTTCTCCGGCGTCAGGCCGCTGCCGCTGAACAACCGGGGACTCGAGCCGCCTGCCGCCGCGTTGCGCGTGAGGGCTCCGGTCAGGGTCAGCGAGGCCTCCGCCAGCTGCGACGGCGGCTTGGGCGTACGCGCCGCCGCGATGTTCAGGGTCAGCAGATCGGCGACGTAATTGTTCGAATACCGCAGCATCCGGCTCAGCTGCTCGCGCAAGGCCACGCCCTGCACGCGTGCCAGCACGCTGTCGGCCTGCGCCGGCGGACCGTATTGCACGCGCGTGCCGCCCGCGATGCTCACTCCCAGTTCCGTGAGCATCTGGCGCAGCAGCAGGGCCGCACCCATCGCCGGATCGGACATGGCGCGGTAGACCTCGCGGGAGTCGCCGGGCGCGATGACGCCGCCGACCTTCAGCACATCGCCCCCGTCGGCCGTATTGCGTCCGATCCAGAAAGTCTCCTTGGCCTTCGCACCGCCGGTCGTGATGCTGCCCTGGACCGCGACCGGCAACTGCGTGCCGCCGCAGGCGCGCAGGCGCGCCGGCTGGCCCGAGGTCGTCGGAATCACCTCGATGCACCAGGTGCCGAAGTCGACCGCCAGCGCGGACAGCGGCGTGTTGAATGCAGTGTCGCTGCGCTCCAGCGCCTCGCAGCGATCCACGTTGTCGCAGCCGAGCGGTCCGTACGTGGGATTGGCGACGAGGCTCCCGCTGACCGAGCGGATGCCGGCCGCTCTGACCTGGCCCGCCAGGGTCCACAGATCGCGATGATCGAGCGTGGCATCGCCATCACCGCTCAGGATCAGATCGCCGGTCGCCCGGCCATCCGAATTCAGGCGGCCGTTGAGCATCACGCGCGTTTCGAAACTCTTGTCGGCGGGCCACACGTCCAGCGCTGTCGCCGCCACGACGAGCTTGGTGATCGAGGCCGGGGACAGCCGCGTGCCCGCGTTCAAGGTCTCGCGCTGGACGGGGCCTGTCAGCGTCTGGACCGAGGCGCTGACGCGGGCGCCATCGCGTTGAAGTGCATGCAAGGCGGTCCAGCCGGACTGCTGCGTCTCGGCTGAGCTCGGCGAAGACCAAAAGGCTTGTGACAGCAGGACGACGAGAACGCGCGCGATCCTGTTCAGCGATTTCGTTGATCGCGTGTTTCTCATCATTCTTCGTCTTGTGGATGTGCGGATGCCGCGGGTCGGCGCTGCAGCCGATCAGGGCATCAAGTCCGATCGGGAAGTCCGATCAAAAGTTCCGATTTTGAAGCGACGTTGATTTCGAACAATTGCTCCGGCTGACGGTACTGCGCATGTTTGCGCGGTCGTCACC
>CAZXXM010000309.1:1817-4595 GCA_964644715.1 uncultured Salinisphaerales bacterium | reverse complement strand
GCCTTCCGCGTATCCGCGTTCATGGCCTTCGCGCGCGGCCTGGGCCTCCAGCTCCTCGAGATGCGCGGCCGACGGCGGGGGCGTGCTCTTGCGTCGCAGGCTCTCGTCGAAATTCGGCAAGGTCCACGTTGCCGCCTGTGCCGCATACGTCTCGGCCGACAGGATCGACGCGAAGCCGCCCCCCGATTCCGGAACCGCGCTCACATCATTTCCTCACCCTTGCCGCCCAGCACGATCGTGCCGGCCTCGGCCAGGCGCCGCGCCGCAGCGAGGATTTCCTTCTGCGCGGCCTCGACGTCGGCGACGCGCGCCGGCCCCTTGGCCTCCATGTCCTCGAGCAGCATCTCGGCCGCACGCTGGGACATGTTCTTCGTGATCTTCTCCTTGACCTTGGCGTCGGCACCCTTGAGAGACATGCCCAGGGTTTCCGTGGCGATCTCGCGCAGCAGGGTCTGGATGCCGCGATCGTCGACGCTGGCGAGGTCGTCGAACACGAACATCAGCTCCTGGATGCGGTTGCCCAGCTCGGCATCGGCCTCGGTGATGCGGCCGCTGATCGCCTGCTCGGACGTCGAGTCCATCAGGTTGAGGATGTTCGCCGCCTTCTTGACGCCGCCGACGCTCGAGGACTTGAGGTTGTTCCCGCCGGAGAACTGCTTTTCCATGATCTCGTCGAGTTCGCGCAGCGCGGCCGGCTGGATGCCGTCGAGCCGCGCGATGCGCATCAGCACGTCGGCGCGCATGCGCTCGGGCAGCAGCACCAGCACCTCGGCCGCCTGGTCGGAATCCAGGTAGGCCAGCACGATGGCGACGATCTGCGGATGCTCGTTGCGCACCAGGTCCGCCACCGCGCGCGTCTCCATCCACTTGAGCGCTTCCAGGCCCTTGCTGTTGCGGCCCAGCAGGATGCGATCGATCAGGCCGGCGGCCTTGTCCTCGCCCAGCGCGCCCACCATCACGCGGCGCACGTAATCGTCGGCGCCCACGCCCAGCGAAGTCTGGCTATTCAGCGTGTGCACGAAGCTTTCCATCACCACGGTGGCGCGGTCGCGCGAGACGTTGCTCAGCGCGGCCATCGCCTGGCCGACTTTCTGCACGTCCTTGGCGCCCATGTGCTTGAGCACCTCGGCAGCCTCGGTCTCGCCCAGCGACATCAGCAGGATCGCTGCGCGCTCGGGACCGGGAATGGCAGCCTGCGCTCCTGGAGTTCCATCGGCCATGTCAGCTTGCTCCTTCTTCCGCCAGCCAGGACTTCACGACCTGGGCGACGCGCTTGGGGTCCTGGCCCACCGCGTTGCGCGCGGCCGCCAGCTTCTTCTCGTAGGGGCCGGCGGTGTCGATCACCTCGCCTTCTTCTTCCTCTTCGTGCGCGTCAGCGCGCTTGGCGCCGCGGCCCGAAGCCGGACGTCCGCCGGCTTCGTTCTCGTCGTCACGCACCAGCACGCCGCCGATCACCGGCACCACAGGCGGGGCCGGCGGGGCGAGCAGCACCTTCAGCGCCGGTCGCAGTGCCGCGAAGATCAGCACCAGAATCGCGAGCAGGCCAAAGCCGTGACGGATCAAGGTCTGGGCCTGCGGGCGCTGCCAGATCGGCGCCTCGGCCTCGGCATCCACGGTAGCCGCCGGCAAGAAGCTGACGTTCTGCACGCTCACGCGATCACCGCGCGCCTCGTCGAAACCGACCGCATCCTTGACCAGCGTCTCGATCTTCTTGAGGTCTTCGGCAGCCAGCGGCTGCACGACGACGCCGCCCTTGCCGTCCGGTCGCGGCAGGTTGTCGACCAGCACCGCGATCGACAGCTTCTTCAGGCGGCCGACCGCCTGGCGCGTGTGCGACAGCGTGCGATCGACCTCGAAATTGCGCGTCGCGTTGCGTGACTGGTTCAGCGGCTGCTGCGTTCCCGCGGCGGCGGTCGCAGGCGCGCCGAGCAACTGGTTCACCGGCAGCTGCGGCTGCGCCTGCGGCGGCTGGTTGGACGTGGCACCCGGAACGCCCTGCGCCGCGCCTCCGGGTCCGCTGGTGGTCTGCTCGCTGGTCTGTTCGCTGCGCACGACGGTCTTGTCCGGCGCGTAGGTCTCCTTGGCTTCCTCGGTGACCGAGAAATCCAGATCGGCGGAGACCTGCGTGCTCACCTTGCCGGGGCCGGTGATCGGCACCAGCAGCGATTCGACGCGACGCACGTAGTCGGCCTCGACGCGGCGCGCGTGCTCGAACTGTTCTGCGGACACCGCGAGTTCGTCGTTGTCCTTGCCGCTGAGCAGGCGCCCGAACTGGTCGATGACGGTGACCTTGGCGGTGGCGAGGTTGGGCACACTCGACGCCACCATGTGCACGATCGCCTGCACCTGGTTGGCTTCCAGGCTGCGGCCCGGATGCAGTTCGACGAGCACCGAGGCGCTGGCGCCGTCGCCGGGCCGCGCGAACGCGGAGGCCTTCGGGATCGCCAGGTGGACGCGCGCGCCCTTCACCGGCGCGAGCCGGCCGATGCTGCGCGCCAGCTCGGTCTCGAGCGCGTGGTTGTAGCGCGCGCCCTCGAGAAAGCTGCTGATGCCCATGCCCGGATCCTGCTGCATCGTCTCGAAGCCGCTGTCGCCGCTGCGCGGCAGGCCTTGCGAGGCCAGCAGCATCCGCGCTTCGTGGATCTTGGCGCCGTCCACCGTCAAGCGACCGGTCAAGGCGTCGAGCTCGTAGTCGATGCCGGCGGCGCGCAGCGCGTCGGCCGCGGCCGCCGCATCCTGGCCAACCAGGTCCGGGTACAGCTCCGTGCGTCCCGGCTG
>CAZXXM010000309.1:0-1717 GCA_964644715.1 uncultured Salinisphaerales bacterium | reverse complement strand
GCGGCCTTCGCCTGCGTCAGGCTGACCTTGTCCATCGCCGCTTCCATGACGCGGCCGAAGGCCGGCGCGACTTCGGTGCCGGGACTGACAGGTCGCGACGCCGCGGTCGCCTGCGTTTGCAGGGCGCGGATCTGTGACAGAACGCTGCGGACGTCGATCTCGGACATGCTCGGGGGCGGAATCCTGTTCCCCCGGGGTCGAGCAACTCCTGTTCCAGCAAGCTGGCGCCGGATTCCCGGCGTCGTCGCTACCGACTTATCGGCCGGGCCCCGCAGAACTTGAGCGCCGTATCCCGGACGAAGTCCGGGATACGGGCGGGCTTCAGCCCGACCCGATCTCCCGCGCCGCGGCGCGCAGGCGATCGGCGAACTTCTCGCGCAGCGGATGGACCGTCCGGCGCGGCTGCAGCAGCCCGAGTTCGACGCGCGGTCCGCGGCCGCGCAGGCGCCGGAAGCGGACCCCGACTCGTCGCAGGCTACCCACCGATGCCGGCACCAGCGCGAAGCCCATGCCGGCGGCCACCAGGCCGATCACGGTCTGCATCTGTCGTGCCTGCTGCGTCACGCGCGGCGCGAAGCCGGCGGCTCGGCACTGCTCCATGACCACGTCGTACAGGCCCGGCGCGAGCGGGCGCGGCGGAATGATGAACGCCTCGGCGGCGAACGCGCGCAGGTCCACCGCCCCGTCACCGCGCGCGAGCGCATGGCCGGCCGGCGCGGCCAGCAGCAGGGGCTCCCGCAGGACGCCCTCGAACTGCAGGTCTGCCTCTTCGACCGGTGCAAGGCCGACGCCCAGGTCGAGGCGGCCGGCGCGCAGTTCCCGCACCTGCGCGTCGGTGGTCAGCTCGTGCAGCTCGACCTCGACCGCGGGATAGCGCGCGCGAAACGCCTTCAGCGCCGGCGGCAGCACGCCCAGCGCGGCGATCGACACGAAGCCCACCGTCAGCGTCCCCACGTCCTCCCGTCCGGCCTCGCGCGCCTGGCGCTTGCCCTGCTCCAGCCGCGCCAGTACCGCACGCGCCTCGGCCTGGAACACCGTGCCGGCAGCGGTCAGCACGACGCCGCGGTTGGAGCGCTCGAACAGTCGCACGCCGAGCTCGTCCTCGAGCTGGCGCAACTGCGTCGACAAGGGCGGTTGCGAGAGGTGCAGGCGCTGCGCCGCGCGCGACACGCTGCCCTCCTCGGCCACCGCCACGAAGTACTGCAGATGGCGAAGTTCCACCATTCGTACGCCGTATGGCGCCCTCGCAAAATTTGTATTAACCGATATATACGGCGCCGCGCAGACTTTCTCCAGCCATCCCCGACCCAACTGGAGACCGCCATGCCCACCCTTCGCTCCCGCACCAGCACCGCCGGCCGCCGCATGGCCGGCGCCCGCGCGCTGTGGCGCGCCACCGGGATGACCGACGCCGACTTCGGCAAACCGATCATCGCGGTGGCCAATTCCTTCACGCAGTTCGTGCCGGGACACGTGCACCTGCAGCACGTCGGCCAGCTGGTGGTCGAGGAGATCGCGCGCGCCGGCGGGGTCGGCCGCGAGTTCAACACCATCGCGGTGGACGACGGCATCGCGATGGGTCACGACGGCATGCTCTACAGCCTGCCGTCGCGCGACCTGATCGCCGACAGCATCGAGTACATGTGCAATGCGCACACGGCGGACGCGCTGGTCTGCATCTCCAACTGCGACAAGATCACGCCGGGCATGCTGATGG
>CAZXXM010000308.1:1165-4602 GCA_964644715.1 uncultured Salinisphaerales bacterium | reverse complement strand
GACGCTCGATGGGGGCGGCGCGCAGCACGCGGCGCCCGATCCGATCGATCCGGCCAGCCATGGCCTGAAGGCGGTGACCGATGCGCGCGGACACGATCTGCAGATCAAGGTGCCGATGGGCGATCACGCGCTGACCCTGCGTGCCTGGCGCTTCGACGTGGGTCGCGTACCGCTGTTCCTGCTCGACGCCGATCACCCCGACAACGACGACGCCGAGCGCACGATCACGCAACGCTTGTACGGCGGGGGCAGCGATAACCGGCTGCTGCAGGAGATCGTGCTGGGCATCGGCGCCGTGCGCTGCCTGCGTGCGCTCGGATTGACGCCCACGGTCTGGCACATGAACGAGGGGCACGCGGCGTTTTCTTCGCTCGAGCGGATCCGCGAGGTGGTCGCCGGCGGCCTGAGCTTCGGCTCCGCGCTGGAGTTGGTGGCATCGCGCACGGTGTTCACCACCCACACGCCGGTTCCCGCGGGACACGACGTCTTCACGCACGAGCAGATGCACCAGTGGCTCGGTGATTACATCGGAAGCCTGGAGACCACCGAGCGTCGCCTGATGGCGCTGGGTGCCGATCATCGCGGCAGTCACTTCTTCAACATGACCGCGCTTGCGCTGCGCACCTCGCGCTTCCACAACGGCGTGTCGCGCATCCACGGCGGCGTGGCGTCCGAGGCCGAGGCGCACATCTGGCCGCAGGTGCCGCCGGCTCTCAATCCGATCACTTACGTGACCAACGGTGTCCACCTGCCCAGTTTCCTGGCGCCGGAATGGCGCGAGCGGCTGGAGAACAAGGTCCCGGACTGGAGTCGCCGCAAACTGACGACGGCGGACACCGAGTGGATCGGCGCGCTGTCGGACGACGAGTACGGCGGTATTCGCAGGGTGCTAAAGCGGCGACTGCTCCAGTCGCTGCGCTCGCGGCTGATGGAGCAGCATCGGCGCAACGGGCTCGACGAGCACACCGCCCATCGGACCGTGGGCCGGCTCGGTGACGACAACACGCTGGTGCTCGGCTTTGCGCGCCGCTTCGCGACCTACAAGCGCGCCACGCTGCTGCTGTCGGACACCGCGCGGCTGCAGCGCCTGCTCGGCGACGATTCGCGTCCGACCTTGCTGGTGTTCGCCGGCAAGGCGCATCCGCACGACAAGGGCGGGCAGGAATTGATCCGCCGCCTGTTCGAGGTCTCGCTGCAGCCCGAGTTCGTCGGACGCCTGCTGGTCGTCGAGGGTTACGACATCGCGTTCGCGCGCGATCTGGTCCAGGGTTGCGATGTCTGGCTCAACACGCCGGAGTTTCCGATGGAGGCGAGCGGCACGTCCGGCATGAAGTCCGCGATCAACGGTGGCGTCAACCTCTCGATCCTCGACGGCTGGTGGGCCGAAGGTTTCGACGGCGAGAACGGATACGGTCTGATGCCGTCCGAGCATGCCGATCGCGAGGCGCGCGACCGCGCGGAGGCGCAGGCGCTGCTCGACGTACTGGAGCGCCAGGTGCAGAAGCTGTGGTTCGACGATCACGGTGCCTGGCTGCGGCACAGCCGCGCGGCGATGCGCACGCTGATCCCGGCCTTCGGCACCGCCCGCATGCTGCGCGACTACGAACACCAGCTCTACCTGCCGGCGGCGCGACATGGCTGGCGCATGAGTGAGCGCAACTCGCGCAACGCGGTGGAGTTCAAGCGC
The DNA here is from genome assembly GCA_964644715.1 of uncultured Salinisphaerales bacterium. Lineage (GTDB taxonomy): Bacteria > Pseudomonadota > Gammaproteobacteria > Nevskiales > Nevskiaceae > Panacagrimonas. Next base: position 2,915 of record CAZXXM010000308.1, on the reverse strand, counting down.
TGGAAGAAGCTGGTGCGCTCGCAGGCAGGCGGCGTCAAGGCGGAGGTGGTCGTCCGCAATCCGCTCCAGGTGCGCGTGCACCTCAACGGTCTGCATGCCGGCGATCTTGCGCTGGAGATCACGCGCGGCGGCGCGATCGAAACCTTGAATCTGATCGAAGAGAACGACGAGACCGCCGCCTATGTGGCCACCGCCGGCGGCGGGCGCGTGCAACTGCGCGTGTTGCCGCGCCATGCCTTGATGGCGCACCGCTACGAACTGGGCTGTGTCGCCGTGATGGACCTGGGCGAGTGAGCGCCGCGCCGTTGCGCCTGCTGTTCGCCTCCGCCGAGGCGCTGCCGTTTTCGAAGACCGGAGGACTGGCCGACGTGGCCAGCGCTTTGCCGCAGTCGCTGGCCGCGCGCGGTGTCGACGTCCGGCTGCTGACGATCGCCTACCGCGGTACCTTGGAAAGGCTGCAGGATCGACGCGCCATCGCGCGCCTGTCGGTCCGTGGGCAGGACATGACGCTGTGGGAGGGAAGGGTCGGAGCGTCCGGCGGCACCGGAGTGCGAGCGTGGTTGCTCGATTACGCCCCGTTGTACGCGCGCCCCGGTCGCCCTTACACCGACGAAAATGGCCACGAGCACGCGGACAACGCGTGGCGCTTCGGATGTTTTTCGGAGGCCATCGCGATGCTCGCGCTGGGGGGCGTGCCCGGCGTCGCTGGCTGGACGCCGCAGGTGGTCCATCTCAACGACTGGCACACGGGCCTTGCGGCGATGCATCTGCACCGCGCGCGAACGGCGAGGGCCCCGGCGATCGTGTTCACGATCCACAACCTCGCCTACCAGGGCGTGTTCGGGCGTGGGGAGTTCGACGCGCTGGGCCTGCCTGCGGAGGCCTGGAACCTGCACGCGCTCGAGTTCTACGGCGGCTTTTCCTTCATGAAGGCCGGGCTGCTGTATGCGGATGTGATCACCACCGTGAGCCCGACGTACGCGCGCGAGATCCAGACGCCTGCGTTCGGCGAACGGTTGGAGGGCGTGCTGCGGATGCGGTCGGCGGCGCTGCACGGCATCGCCAACGGCATCGATGGCGAATCGTGGAACCCGGAGACCGACCCGTACATCGTCAATCGCTACACGGTGCAGACGGCGATCGATGCGCGTCGGGCCAACAAGCTCGCGCTGCAGCGTGACGTCGGACTGCGCGAAGCGGCCGACGCGCCCTTGTTCGCGTTCATCGGACGGCTGGCGGAGCAGAAGGGCGCCGACCTGCTGCCGGGGCTGGACGCGCAGCTGGAGCACAACGGCGCGCAGTTGTTCGTGCTGGCTTCGGGCGACCCCTCGCTGGAGAGCCGGCTCGCCCGATGGGCCGCGCGCGCCGCAGGCCGGGTCGCCGTGCATCTGGGGTACGACGAAGCGCTGTCGCATCGCGTCGAATCGGCCGCCGATTTCCTGCTGATGCCGTCACGCTTCGAGCCCTGCGGGCTCAACCAGATGTACAGCCAGCGTTACGGCACGATCCCGGTCGTGCGGCGCACCGGGGGGCTTGCGGACACGGTCGTCGATCTGCGGGCCGTCGATGCGGATGGCGAGGGTGCCACCGGCATCCACTTCGAAGATGCCGATGCCGGCGGCATCGCTTATGGCGTGGATCGCGCGCTGGATCTGTTCCGGCATCCGGCCTCGCTTCGCGCGGTGCAGCGCGCGGGCATGCTCAAGGACTTCGACTGGGCGTCCGCCGCGGAGATCTATCTGGACCGGTA
>CAZXXM010000308.1:0-1065 GCA_964644715.1 uncultured Salinisphaerales bacterium | reverse complement strand
CGCGAGACGGTGCGGATCACCGTGCTGCTGGAGGGCGGACACCGCGAAACCGCGACCGTTTTCCTCGACGATCCTCAGCTGGAAGCGCTGATGCAGCAGCTCGGTGCGCCCCACGCCGGTCTGAGGTTGCTGCAGATCCCGGTGCGGGACGGGCAGGCGATGCTGGCGGTCCGCAGTGACCGGATCGTCGGCGTGCTCAGCGAGCCGCCGATGCAGATGGATCTGTCGGACACCCCGGCGCAGGCGCCTGCGATAGAGCGAGCCCAGGTGTTCGTCAGGAACGATTTCCTGCCGCCGGAGCAGCTACGGCGGGTCTACGCGTACGCCTTGCAAAATGCCTCCCGCTTCGTCGAGACCTCGACGTCGAGCCGCGATCGCGGCTACCGGCAATCGGAAGTGCTGTTCGACTTTCCGGACATCGCGGAGGACATCCGCGCGCGCATTCGCGCCATGCTGCCCGAGGTCCAGGCGGCCCTCGGATGCGCACCGCTGTCGTCGACGATCGAAGCGCAGATGACGGCGCACAACGACGGCAACTACTACAAAGTGCACAACGACAACGGGAGCGAGGACACGGCCCGGCGGGAACTGACGTTCGTCTACTACTTTCACGGCCAGCCGAAACGGTTCACCGGAGGTGAGCTGCGCGTGTTCGACTCGGTGATCCGCGAGCGGCGTTACGTGGCCGCCGAGTCGTCACAACTGGTGACGCCGGACGACAATCGAATTGTGTTCTTCCTGTCTCGGTATTTGCACGAGGTGCAGGAAATCACATGTCCGTCACGTCGTTTCGAAGATGGACGGTTCACGATCAACGGATGGGTGCATAAACTCTAGCCTGGGTGTTCGCGCACTCGGGCCGCGATCGCGGGCCGCATTTTTTCTACAACTAATTAAAGGGACGTTCATGAAACTGAAGCTTCTGGGTGGCGAGTCCGCCCGGGTTTTGCGTAGTGCACTGATGGTGACGGTGCTGGGGTCTGCGCTGGTCGCTTGCGGCTCGGATGGCGACAACGATTCGGATTCGTCGGCAACGCCGACGCCGGCTCCGACGCCCACGCCGAC
>CAZXXM010000307.1:0-4626 GCA_964644715.1 uncultured Salinisphaerales bacterium | reverse complement strand
CTGCACCTGCCGCGGCCCGGCCTCGTGCCGCAGCTGCGTCACCAGTTCGTGAATCTGTGCCAGTCCCGTCGCGCCGATCGGATGGCCCTTCGACTCCAGGCCACCTGAAGGATTGACGGGCAAGCGCCCGCCGAGCTTCGTTGCGCCCGACTCGGCGAGCGGTCCGCCGCCACCCAGTTCGCAGAACATCAGGTTCTCGGTCTGCAGCACCTCGGCGAAGGCCGACGCGTCGTGCACCTCGGCCACGGAAATGTCCGCCGGCCCGATGCCCGCCATGTCGTAGGCGCGTTTCGCCGCCTTGTGGCAGACGTGGTCGGCGAACTGGTCGAGCGAACGGGGGCGACCCGCGGCGACGACGCTGGCCATCAGCTTCACGGCGCGCTTCGCATCGAAGCGCTTCAACGCGCTCTTCGTGCACAGCACCGCCGCGGCGGCACCGTCGCTCACCGGCGAACACATCGGCAGGGTCAGCGGCCAGGCCACCGGGCGGCCGGCCATCACCTGGTCGACGCTCATGTCCTGCCGGTACTGCGACAGCGGATTGAGCGTCGAATGGAAGTGGTTCTTCGCGGCGACGTGGGCGATCTGGCGCTGCGTCGTGCCGAACCGCTTCATGTGGTCGCGCGCCAGGCCGGCGTAGATGTCCATGAACACCGAGCGGGCGGACTTGGCTTCGAGCGCCGCGATGTCCGGCGGCACCAGTTCCTCCGCCACGTGCTGCAGGCCGGCGAGCGTCTTCTGTCCGTTCGCCACGTCCCAGCAGCCCTCGAACAGCTCGAAGATCTTGCGCTTGTCCTCGACGCACATCTTCTCGCAGCCGACGGCGAGCACGATTTCGCCCAGGCCCGCCTGCAGGTAGACCGCGGCCTGCGACAGCGCCGTACTCGCGCTCGCACAGGCGTTCTCGACGTTGATGACGGGAATGCCTTCGATGCCCGCCGCGGCGAGCGCGATCTGCCCACGCACGGCCTGCTGGTTCTCCAGCGCACCCTGCCCGACGTTGCCGAACCACGCGGCCTCGATGTCCTCCGTGCCGCAGCGCGCATCGTCCAGCACGAGCTTCACGGCGTCGGCGGTGAGCTGCCGGAAGGATTTGTCGGGGTGCTTGCCGAACGGCGTCATGCCGACGCCGACGATGTAGATCTCTTCCCGCATGGACATGAAACCTCCGGTCGCGCCGTGGGCGGCCGGATCGCCGCCGTCAGCGCGGGGTGAACAAGGCCGCGAGCTGGGCGGCGGTCTGCGCGACGCATTCGCTCCACGGCAGCCCGACGATGGGACGCCCGGTCACCGAATCCCGGAACGGCATCTCCTCGCCGTCACCGATCACGTAGCGGTAGTCCATCGTAACTTCGGTGCCGGCCGGCAGGTCAGTGAGGGCGAATACGAAACCCAGATGCCACAGCGCGCTCGGACTGTACGAGTGGTTCACGTAGCACTCGTCGCTCCACTCCGGCGTCAGCGAGAAATGGTCCTCGAACCAGCGCACGCTCGAATGCACTTCGACCGAATCCGCCGGATAGCCGCGCAGCCGGGCTTCGGGCCACACCGTGTGAATGTTGTCCGGTGCCAGGATCACGCGGCCACGCGCGACGTCCTCGTCGACGAACAAGCCCTTGCCGGCGAACGGGATCCGCGAATCGGCAACGCGATAGCCCGGCAGGATCATCGGCTCGCGCGTCGCGACACTAGTGCCGCGTTCCGGAAGGCTGTCCGTCGGCGGCGCTGAACAGTTCCGCGGCCTCGGTTGCGGTGAACGCGTAGTCGCGGCCGCAGAACTCGCAGGTGACGCTGACCCGGCCCTGCTCGGCGATGATCGAATCCACTTCCTCGCGGCCCAGCGAAATCAGCAGCCGCGAAATGCCGGCGCGGTTGCAATTGCACTCCACCGGAACCTCGCGCGGCTCGAAGCGGCGCAGCGGCGGCGCATCGGAGAACAGGCGCAGCAGCAGCGCATCCGCCTCGGTGTCCAGCAGCTCGTCGCGCGTCAGCGTGGCGGCGAGGATGCGCAGGTGTTCCCAGTCGTCATCGGTTCCGATGGCCGATTCGATCGGCATGCGCTGCAGCATGAAGCCGGCCAGCTCGTCGCCGCGCACCGCCAGGCGGATCAGCGTGGGCAGCTGCTCGGAGCGCTCGAAGTAGGCCTCCAGTGCGTCCTGCAGCCGCTCGCCCTCGATCAGCACCAGCGCCTGCGTCGCCGAACGCGTCCCACCCTGGGGTTCGACCATCAGCGCCAGCACGCCGCCTTCCAGCAGTTCGCGGAAATTGCCGGTGGCATCGGGCCCGGCCTTGGCCATCCCGCGCACGCGCAGCCGGTTGTCGACCTGCGCGACCAGCAGCTGCGTCTTCGACTTGGCGATCGTGCGCGTCTCGGGAAGACCCTGGAACTGCAGATTGATCCGCCCTTCGAAGTTCAGGTGCGTCGCCAGCAAGGGCATCGCGGCCATCGCCTCCCCGAGCAGGTTGCGAAGGTCGGGCGGATACGCGCGGGGGCCGAGCAGCTCGCGCACGCCGGTACGAAGCCGCACGAGCGCGCCGTGGGCGACGTGATTGTCGAAAGCGAAGGTCGTGAGCTGGTTCATCGAAGACGGAAAGCGGGGTGGACCGGAAATCGCTCGAGGTGCCTTTCCGGCCGCCCTTCGCCTCAGGGTGCGAGCTTTTCCTTCAGCAGGCGATTCACCGCATCCGGATTGGCCTTGCCCTGCGTGGCCTTCATGACCTGGCCGACGAAGAATCCGAACAGCTTGTCCTTGCCGCTGCGGTAGTCCGCGAGCTGGCCCGGGCTGTTGGCCATGACCTGCTCGATGGCCGCGATGATCGAACTGTCGTCGGTGATCTGTACCAGGCCCTTGGACTTGATGATCGTGTCGGCATCGCCTTCGCCGTTGAGCATCGCCTCGAACACGTCCTTGGCGATCTTGCCGGAGATGGTCTTGTCGACGATCCGCTTGAGCATCCCCGACAGCATGTCGGCGCTGATCGGCGAGGTCGTGATGTCTTTGCCCAGCTTGTTCAGCGCGCCGAGCAGGTCGGTGGTGATCCAGTTGGAACAGGTCTTCGCGTCCGCGCCGCTGGCCTTCACGACGGCCTCGTAGAAATCGGCCAGCGCGGACTCGCCGGTCAGCACGCCGGCGTCGTACCTGGGCAGGCCGTACTGGGTGACGAAGCGCAGGCGCTTGGCTTCCGGCAGCTCCGGCATGCTCGCGCGAATCGCTTCGATCTGGCGGGCGTCGACGACGACCGGCAGCAGGTCCGGATCCGGGAAATAGCGGTAGTCGTTGGCGTTTTCCTTGCTGCGCATCGCGCGCGTCTCGCCGGTGTCCGGGTTGAACAAACGCGTTTCCTGGACGATCTTCCCGCCGCTCTCGATGACTTCGATCTGGCGCTCGATCTCGTACTCGATGGCCTTCTCGACGTAGCGGAACGAGTTGACGTTCTTGGTCTCGGTGCGCGTGCCGAACTTCTCCTCGCCCTTGCGGCGGACCGAGACGTTCGCGTCGCAGCGGAACGAGCCTTCCTGCATGTTGCCGTCGCAGATGCCGATGTAGACGACCAGCTGGTGCAGCTTCTTCAGATAGGCCACCGCCTCGGCCGCCGAGCGGATGTCCGGCTCGGAGACGATCTCGATCAGCGGCGTGCCGGCGCGGTTGAGGTCGATGCCGGTGAAGCCCGGGAAGGCGTCGTGCAGGCTCTTGCCCGCGTCCTCTTCCATGTGTGCGCGCGTGATGCCGATGCGCTTGACCACCGGCTCGCCGCCCTTCTCGCCCGGCAGTTCGATGTCCAGGTGGCCCTTGCCCACGATCGGCAGTTCGTACTGCGAGATCTGGTAGCCCTTGGGCAGGTCGGGATAGAAGTAGTGCTTGCGTGCGAACACGCTGCGCTCGGCCACTTCCGCATCCACCGCCAGGCCGAACTTCACGGCCATCTGCAAGGCATCGTGGTTGAGCACCGGCAGCACGCCGGGGAGGCCCAAGGTGACCGGGTCGGCCTGGGTGTTCGGCTCGGCACCGTAGTCGGTGGCCGCGCCGGTGAAGATCTTGGTCTTGGTGCGGAGCTGGCAGTGCACTTCCAGTCCGATGACGGCTTCCCAGTTGCTCGAGGTCATTGCGTTTCAGCTTCGCCCGCCGGAAAAAGCGAACGGAATCGTATGGATGTCAGGGTGGCCAGACCGGACGGCACCGGCCTCGGAGCGTAAATGTCTCATGAATGCAGAGCCCTCGGAAACCTGAAGGCGGCGGGCCAGGGGTACTGCATCCGCAAACGGTGGGGATTTTCGGTGCAATCCCAAGCCGGACGACTACGCCTTCCTTCCGGACGATGCCGGGGGCGCCGTTCGGCCGAGGGAGCGCGACCCTGGACTTCGTCCGGGCTACGGGGCCGAGGGGTTCGATCAGCGCAGCGAAGCGTTGATCCGGTCCAGCGTCGCGCGTCCCGGGCACAGCTCGGCGGCGCTCAGCTGGTTGAACGGCGTCTCCACCGTGTTCAGGTGCGCGTGCAGATCCTCGGCCTGCGGATCGACGAACAGCAGGCCCGTGGCCACCTCGCCGCGGGCCTCGTGCGCGAGCACGTGATTGAGCGACGCGATGCGGTCCGTCGGGTCGTAATCGGCGTCCAGCTTGCGCAGCC
>CAZXXM010000306.1:0-4637 GCA_964644715.1 uncultured Salinisphaerales bacterium | reverse complement strand
GGCCGCTTCTCTGGCGTGGAGAAAAAGCCCCGGGTTGCACCCGGGCTACGCTGCCGTCGTCAGCCCTTCGTTCCGCCCAACAACTCGGTCAGGCCCTTGCCCATCGACAGCGCGCCGCCCAGGCTCCAGCCCCCGTCGACCGGCAGGATCACGCCGCTCACGTAGGACGCCATCGGGCTCGACAGCCACAGGCAGGCATCGGCGATGTTGTCGACGGTGCCCAGCTTCTTGATCGGGACCGTGTCGACGGCGAGCTTCATCGCGGCCTCGGTGGGCGCCAGGCGGCGCATGCCCTCGGTGTTGTCGATCGGTCCGGGAACGACCGAGTTGACGCGGATGCCGGCCGGGCCCCATTCGAGCGCGGCGACGCGCGTGATCATGTCGACGCCCGCTTTCGCGGCACAGACGTGCATCTGGAATTCCATCGGCAGGAAGGCCTGCGGGGCGGAGATGTTGATCAGGCAGGCGCCCGGCTTGGTCAGGTACGGGAACGCCGCACGCAGCACGTGGAAGGTGCCCATCAGGTCGATGTCGACCACCGACTTGAAGCCGTTGGGCGAGATGCCCAGCGCCGGCGCCGGGAAGTTTCCGGCCGCGCCGGAGACCAGCACGTCGATCGAACCGAAGCGCGCCTGGGTCGCTTTGAAGGCTTCTTCGACCTTGGCGTATTCGCGCACGTCGAGCGCGAAACCCGCGGCCTCGCCCCCGTGCGCCTCGAGGGCTTCCACCGCAGCGCTGACCTTCTCGGGCGAACGAGACGCGACGGTGACCTTGGCGCCGGCGCGAGCGAAGGCGTGCGCGACGCCCAGGTTGATGCCGCTGGTACCACCGGCGACGAAGACGTTTTTGCCGGAGAAATCGAAGGCTGAGGACAAGGGCTGCTCCTGTGCGGTTCTGGTTATGGAAAAAGGGAACCAGCGGATTATCGGCCGGTGTGACCGATCGCACGCAATCGGGCTTGCGTTTTAATAGAGACAGCATATATTGACAGTATGACTGTCAATAAAGAAACGAAGCCGGATCGCGACTACAACCTGGACGAACTCAGCGCCCTGGTCGAACTGCCGCGCCGCACGATCCGTTACTACATCCAGCTGGGGCTGGTGGATCGGCCGGACGGAGAGACGCGCGCCGCCCGCTACAAGCCTTCGCACGTCGACCAGCTGTTGATGGTCAAGAAATGGACGCTCGCCGGGCTCTCGCTCGAACGCATACGCGAAATGAAGGAAGCCGGCCCGGAGCCGTCGCTTCCACTTCCCACACGTCGGCCCGGCTCGGTCGAAGTGTGGAGCCACCTCTTGATTGCCGAGGGCGTGGAGCTGCTGATCGAGCCGACACGGGCAGGGCTTGCTCCCGAGCAGGTCCGCCAACTCCTGCGCCGAACCATCGAGGCGCTGCAACAGATCCACAAGGACTCATCGAAATGAACACCCCTACCGCTGCCACGCGCGCGCCGTCTCTGAAAACGCTTCAAGGGCAGGTCGTGCCGCTACAGGCGCTCGACATCCAGGGTCGGCTGGAGGGCGCGCTGGCACACATCGGCCTGACGCAGACCTTCCGCAACCTGGAAGAGATCAACGTCGAGGCCGTCTACACCTTTCCGCTGCCGGTTCAGGCCGTGCTGCTGGAACTGAAAGTCACCATTGCCGATCGCACGCTGAGGGGCCGAGTCACGTCACGCCAGCGGGCTGAAGTCCAGTACGAGGAAGCGCTGGCCGATGGGCACACCGCCGTCATGCTCGAGCAGGTCGAGCCCGGCCTGTACACGCTCAACCTCGGCAATCTGCGGGCCGGCGAGCGCGCGCAGATCCACCTGCGCTACGCGCTGCCGATGCGATGGGAAGGCAACGAGCTGCGCCTGTCGCTGCCGACGACCCTGGCCCCGCGTTACGGCGACGCCGTGCGCGCCGGCGTGCAGCCGCACCAGCTGCCGCAGAGCGATACGCGGGTCGAATACCCGTACACGTTGTCACTGACGATCGGGGGCGCGCTGTCGCTGGCGATGCTGTCCTCGCCGACGCACGCCATCGCCACCGAGCGCGACGGCGCGACGCTGGTCGTCCGCATCGCGGACGCGCACGCGTTCGCCGATCGGGACTTCGTGCTCAAGCTCGAGGCGGCTGGCGCGGCGCAGTCGAGCTTCGCGCTGGCCGCGGACGGCGAAGGACAGGCTGCGCACGCCGCGTTCCGCATCCCCGAGCGCAAGGCCGATCAGCCGATCTGCCTGCGGGTGCTGGTGGACTGCTCGGGTTCCATGGCGGGCGATTCGATGGCGATCGCCAAGGCGCTGGCGATGCGCTCGCTCGACCGGCTCGGTGCGAAAGATCGTTTCTCGCTGACCGCCTTCGGCAGCGGGCACCGCCATCACGCGAACGGCAAGGTCTGCGACGCGGGCTCGGGCGCGGCGCTCGTGCAGGGCCGCAGCTTCGTCGGCGGACTCGATGCCGATCTCGGCGGCACGGAAATGCTGTCGGCGCTGCAGTCGGTGTTCGAGTCGAAGCAGGGCCGGCGCGACGGCGAAGCGGCGGACGTGCTGCTGATCACCGACGGCGAGACCTGGGACCGCGACGCCATCGTCGCGGCGGCGAGGGCCTCGGGGCATCGCATCTTCGTCATCGGCGTCGGCAGCAGTCCGTCCGAGATCCTGGCGCGCGGGATCGCCGAAGCCACCGGCGGATTCGCGAGCTTCGTTGCGCCGCGCGAAGACGTGGCCGCGGTCATCGAACGTCATCTGGCACGCATGCGCCTGCCGCGTGTCGTCGAGGCGAAGCTGAAGCTGCCCGGCCAGCGGCTGTGGCAATGTCCGGCGAATCTGGAGGCCGCGACCTTCGCCGGCGATACCTTGCACGTCTTCGCTGGCCTGGCGGGCGCGAAGATCTCAGGCGATGCGCATCTCGATCTGCGGTATGCCGACGGCAGCATCATCACCGTCAGTGCCGCGCGCGAGCCTGGGTCGGACGCCAACACGGATGAGGCACTGCCGCGAATCGGTGCCGCGCAGCGGCTGTGGTGGGCGGGTGCGGGGTTGGTCGATTCGAGCGAGCAGGAACTGACCGACGTCGCCCTGCGCTACCAGCTGATGAGCGCGTTCACGAACTACATCCTGGTCCACGAACGCGGCGAAGACGCGGCCACGTACTTGCCGGCGCTGCGAGCGGTACCCGGAATGCTGGCGGCGGGATGGGGAGGTGCCGGGTCGGTGATGCCCTGCGAGGTTCAGGCCTGCATGCCGGCGCCGTCGCCCGTACGAAGTGCGCCGGCGACGCTACGGGATTCGGCGAAGCGCAAGGCGGTACGCATGCGCGATGCATCGCCGCAGGCGCCCGCCGGCGCATCGCCGAAGATGTTCGGTGCCGAAGAAGACGCCGCGTTCGAGCGGGCTTGCGATCAGGCCGATTCTCCGCGCGAGCTCATCGAGCGGCTGAACCCTTCGTTCGGGTTGCTGCATCCCGAACGGCACGTCGTCCGCCGTTTCGTGGCGCTCGAATCCGCCGGACTGCCACAGAGCGTGCTGGAAGGCCTGCGCGCGATCCAACGCGAGGGCTGGGACGAGCCGTCCGTGGTGCTTGCGCTCTGGAAGGTCCTGCTGGGATTGCCGCTCGCGCAGTGCTTCGGTCGCATGCACCGGCGCGGCATCCTCGCCGCGCTGAAGGCGGCGCATCCGGACGATGTTCTGATCATGAAGGTCCAGAACCTGCTGCAGGGCACGGATGCCGATCGGTGGCGCTGGAACGCGGTGCCCGCGGAGCTCGTCGCGCCGGTCTGAGCGGCGCGGTCTGTTAGGCTGCTACGGCACTCTTCGAACGCCGTAGCCGCCTTTTCATGACCGACGCACTCGCCACCGCCCGCCGCCAGTTTCTCGACCCCGCCGGTCTGGACGAGGGTCATCTCGATCGCGTGCTGGGCGAAACCCTGTCGACCGGCGCCGAGGACGCGGATCTGTACTTCCAGTATTCGCGCACCGAGCATTGGTCGCTCGAGGAAGGCATCGTCAAATCCGGCAGCCATTCGGTGGAGCAGGGTGTCGGCGTTCGTGCGATCTCGGGCGAAAAGCAAGGGCTCGCGTACTCGGAAGACATCCAGCTCGGCGCGCTCGTCGAAGCGGCCAGCGCTTCGCGCGCCATCGTCGCGGATTCGCGCAGCACGCCGATCGCGCCGCAGCGCATCGTGCAGGGCCGCTCGCTGTACCCGGCCGTGGATCCCCCGGCCTCGGCCGACGCACCCGCCAAGCTGGCGCTGCTGCGTCGCGCCGATGCGGCGGCGCGTGCCGCGGATCCTCGCGTCAAACAGGTCATGTGCGCGCTCGCCGCGCAGTACGAGGTCGTGATGGTGGTGCGCGCCGACGGACGCCGCGCGGCCGACGTGCGCCCGCTGGTGCGCATGGACGTCACCGTCATCGTCGAGCAGAACGGCCGGCGCGAGCAGGCGCACGTCGGCGGCGGTGCACGTGCCGAACTGGATTACTTCACGCAGGACCTGCCCGAGACGTACGCCAAGGAAGCCGTGCGTCAGGCGCTGGTGCAGCTCGATGCGGTACCGGCGCCGGCCGGTTCGATGACGGTCGTGCTCGGACCGGGCTGGCCCGGCATCCTGCTGCACGAGGCGGTCGGCCACGGTCTGGAAGGCGACTTCAACCG
>CAZXXM010000305.1:0-4643 GCA_964644715.1 uncultured Salinisphaerales bacterium | reverse complement strand
GGCTCGACCGCCTCAAGGAATCCGGCGCCGCCGCCGTGAAGTACTGGATCTGATCTCCGAACGAACGATGTCCTCCAATACCCTGGGTTTCCGGACCCTGTTGAAGAAAGAAGTCATGCGGTTCTGGTCGGTGCTGGCCCAGACCGTGACGGCTCCGGTGATCACCGCGGTGCTGTACCTGCTGGTGTTCGCGCAGGCCATGGGAAGCCGCGCGTCGGCCTACGAGGGCGTCAGCTACACGCAGTTCCTGCTGCCCGGCCTGATCATGATGGCGGTGCTGCAGAACGCGTTCGCCAACACGAGCTCTTCGCTGATCCAGAGCAAGATGATGGGCAACATCGTCTTCCTGCTGATGTCGCCGCTGGGCGCGTTCGAATGGTTCGGCGCGTACGTGCTCGCCGCGCTGTTGCGCGTGACCTTGGTGGCGGTGACCATGCTCCTGGTCACGGCCCCGTTCGTTCACCTGCCCTTCGAAGCGCCGCTGGTGATGGTCGCGCACTTCCTGCTCGCCGGCGGCAGCCTGGCGGTGCTCGGCCTGATCGCGGCGATCGTCGCGCAGAAATTCGATCACATCGCCACGTTCACCAACTTCTTCATCACGCCGCTGTCGTTCTTGTCCGGCGTCTTCTACTCGGTGCACTCGCTGCCGCCACTCTGGTACACGGTGTCGCACCTCAACCCGTTCTTCTACATGATCGACGGCTTCCGCTACGGCTTCTTCGGCCACGCGGACGTCTCGCCGGTGCTGAGCCTGGCCTGGAGCGGCGGGTTCTTCGTCGTGACTTCGGCCGTGTGCCTGTTCCTGCTGGGCCGCGGCTACCGCCTGCGAAACTGAAGCCGCTCCCGCCCCCTACAATCTTCGGCCCCAGAGGACGATGCGATGACCAAAGACCAGATACGCGACCTGATCCAGGCTGGCCTGCCTAATGCGCACGTCGACGTACGGGGCGATGACGGACAGCATTTCGAGGCCACCGTGATCTGCCCCGATTTCGCCGGCAAGATGCCCATCGCGCAGCACCGCATGGTCTACGCCACGCTCGGCGACAAGATGGGCCGCGACATCCACGCCCTGCAGCTGACCACGCGCGCTGCACCGTAATTGCACGAGCCCGCCGCCGATTCAGCACGGTGGGCAGTTACGCTGAGTCCTGATCTGCTTTCAACGCAAAGCTGCGAAGGGCACAAGAACCAGCAGGGCGATCGCCGGGGCTTTCCTTCGCGATCTCTGCGCCTTTGCGTTCGAACCGATTTTCGAGAACTCCGAAGAAGAAAACAGATGGACAAATTCATCATCGAAGGCAACGGCCCACTGAAGGGCGAGATCGACGCCTCCGGCGCCAAAAACGCCGCGCTGCCGATCCTCTGCGCCGCGCTGCTCAGCGACGAACCCCTGCACGTCACCAACGTACCCAAGCTCTGGGACATCGGCACGACCAAGAAGCTGCTGTCGCAGATGGGCGTGGACGTGCAGCACCCGCGCGAGCACGAGTGGGTGATCGACGCCAAGCCCATCACCACCTGCGTGGCGCCGTACGAGCTGGTGCGCACGATGCGCGCGTCGATCCTCGTGCTCGGCCCGCTGCTGGCCAAGCGCGGCGAAGCGCACGTGTCGCTGCCCGGTGGCTGCGCCATCGGCGCGCGCCCGGTGAACCTGCACCTGATGGGCCTCGAGGCCATGGGCGCGGAGATCAAGCTCGAAGGCGGTTTCATCCATGCCAAGGCCGCGCGGCTCAAGGGCGCGCACATCGTGTTCGACACGGTGACGGTCACCGGTACCGAGAACCTGATGATGGCCGCCGTGCTCGCCGACGGCGACACCGTGCTGGAGAACGCGGCGCGCGAACCCGAGGTCGTGGACCTGGCGCGCTGCCTGCGCGCGATGGGCGCGCAGATCGAAGGCGAAGGCAACACGACGATCCGCATCCGCGGCGTGAAGGACCTGCACGCGGCACAGCACCGCGTCATCGCCGATCGCATCGAGACCGGCACCTACCTGGTCGCCGGTGCGGCCACGCGCGGCAAGGTGCGCGTCAACAAGACCGACCCGTCGATGCTCGACGCCGTGCTGGTCAAGCTGCAGCAGGCCGGCGCCAAGGTGTCGACCGGCACCGACTTCATCGAAGTGGACATGCAGGGCCAGCGGCCGAAGGGCATCAACATTCACACGATGCCGCACCCGGGCTTTCCCACCGACATGCAGGCGCAGTTCATGGCGATGAACTGCTTGGCCGAAGGCACCAGCACGATCCGCGAGACGATCTTCGAAAACCGCTTCATGCACGCGCAGGAGTTGCTGCGCCTGGGCGCCGACATCCGCATCGAAGGCAATACCGCGATCATCACCGGCAAGGAGCGCCTCGCCGCCGCCCCGATCATGGCCACCGACCTGCGCGCCTCGGCGAGCCTGGTCATTGCGGCACTCGGCGCCGACGGCGAGACCTTCATCGACCGCATCTACCACATGGATCGCGGCTACGAGAACATCGAGGGCAAGTTCGCGGCGCTCGGCGCGCGCATGAAGCGCGTGGGGAAGCTGATCTCCTGACGCCCGACAGCTTCAGCGCAAAAGTCGCAAAAGGAAAAGAAAAGACGCAAAGAAGAAAAATGGGGGCACCACGCCCCCTGGACGCGATCCACATCGCGGGATCGCCGCGCTCCGTCATTCAACGACGACCTTTGCGTCCTTTTTTCCGTTAGCGCCTTTGCGTTAGCCGTCCGCCTCTTCCACCCCGCGATCCCGAAGTCTCGCTCGTGAACTTGCGCACGAGATCTGGTTGACCTGGGCCGCGTACAGCCGGAGTCTCTGATCCTCAAAGCCAACGGGAGGGAGAGAACCTTGGCCACGAACATCATCGTTCCGGGAGCGCCTGCCAACGCCGCGCTGAAGGCGGTCAAGGCCGCGCTCAAGCGCGAGCTCGGAGCGGATATCGCGCGTTTCCCGAAGTGCACCGATCCCGCGTTCGGCTACGGCCCTCAGTGCGTCGCCGCCGTGCGCGAATTGCAGTCGCGACGCGGCCTCGTCGCCGACGGGGTCATCGGGCCACAGACGCTCGCCGAGCTCGGTCTGGACCAGGCCTGGCCCGCGCTGCCGGCTGGCCTGGGCATCGCGGTCGTGCAGAAGATGTTCCCGTACACGCGGCGCTCGAACATCGAACGCCATCTGCCGTACGTGCTCGCCGCGCTGCGGGCGGTGGCGCCTGGAGCGAAGGCCAAGCGCGTGCCGACGGAGATCGTGCTGTCGGCGCTGGCGACGATCCGCGCGGAGACCGAGGGCTTCATCCCGCTCACCGAAGGCCGTTCGAAGTACAACACCGAACCCGGCCAGGCTCCGTTCAATTTTTACTACACGAAGCTGGGCAAGACGCTGGGCAACAAGAGCCTCGCCGATGCCCAGGCCTTCTGCGGCCGCGGTTTCATCCAGCTCACCGGCCGCAGCAACTACCAGCGCTACGGCCAGCTCATCGGCGTCGACCTGCTGGCGCAGCCCGAGCTCGCGAACGGCCCGGAGATCGCGGCCTGCCTGCTGGCCACGTTCATCGCAGCCAAGGCCGACAAGCTGCTCGCCAGCCTGCGCGCCACGCCGCCGGATTTCCGTGCCGCACGGCGCCTCGTGAACGGCGGCAGCCACGGCCTGGACCGTTACACGGATGCCTACGAGATCGGCGCGGCCGCGCTCGATACCGCGGCGCCTCGCGCCGGTGCCGGCAAGGGCAGGCGCGCGCCGAAGACGCAAAAGCCCGCAACGCCGCCGCACCGACTGCGTGCCAAGGCCGATCCGCTCGATCTGCGCGACCGTCCCTACCAGCCCCGCGTCAGTCCCCTGCCGTTCGAATATCCGCCGGCGGATCAGCTCGCGCGTCACCTGGTGAACTACGTGAAGCGCACCGGGCTGCTGCGTCAACAGGGCAGCGAATGTTCCTGCACCGGCTTCGGCCTGGCCTGCGTCATCAACTTCCAGCGCTGGGTCCGTGCCGGCGCGCCCGCGCGGAAGTTCGAATCGGTGAGTCCGCGCATGCTCTACGAGATGTCGCGCCGCTACGACGAGTACGAGGGCGAGGATTACGCCGGCTCCTCGTGCCGCGGCGCGATCCGCGGCTTTCACCAGAACGGCGTCTGCAGCGAAGCGCAGTGGCCGTACGAACCGGAGCGGCAGACGCAGCCGGTCGCCGACTGGGCCGAGCGGGCGCGCGACGTCACCTTGGGCGTGTATTACCGCGTCGACACCAAGATCATCGCCGACCTGCAGGCGGCCATCGTCGAGGCCGGCGCGGTGTTCGTCTCCACGCGCACGCACGCCGGTTGGGCGAGCCTGCCGACCAAGACGATCGATGCCCGCTTCAAGCTCGCGAAGCTGCCGACCTTGCCCTGGCCGTCGGCGCTCGACGGCAACGGACATGCCTTCGCCCTGGTCGGCTTCGACCGCGAGGGGTTCATCTTCCAGAACTCCTGGGAGGCGGATTGGGGGGCGAACGGCTTCGCGCGCATTCGTTATGCCGACTGGCTGGAGAACGCGATGGATGCCTGGGTGCTGTCGCTCGGCGTTCCGGGCGTGCTGTCGCGCGAAGTCAATCTGCGCGGTTCGGGCGATCCCGGCGCTTCGGCCGGCGCGGGCGCGACCGACGCGCGCCGCTACACCGTCC
>CAZXXM010000304.1:0-4645 GCA_964644715.1 uncultured Salinisphaerales bacterium | reverse complement strand
TCGAGAGCGACTTCCGGATGTGCGTGTTCCTGCCGGTGATCTTCCACATCGCGCACCAGATCTTCGGCCTGGCGCCGCTGTTCACCGGCGGCAGCCTGGTGATCGGCCGCGGATTCGATGCGGCGCGCATCGCGCAGGCCATCACGGCGGAGCGGCCGACGGCGTTGTTCGGAGGCTCGCCGCAGCTGGTCACCGACCTCGTGCGCGAGGCCGAGGCACATCCGCAGACTCACGATCTTTCCAGCCTGCAGGTCGTGGTGTTCGGTTGGGCAGCGATGCCTCCTGCCGTCGCCGAGCGCCTGGAGATGCTGTGCAAGGGCGTGCTGCTGATCGGCATCTTCGGCCAGACCGAGGCCATCGCGTTGCATCGCTTCTGGCCCAAACGCTGGCCACAGATCTACCAGGAGACGGCGCCGGCCACGAACGTGGTCGGGCTGCCTTCGCCGCTGCTCGCGTCCACGGTGATGGACGAGAACGGACGCTCGCTGCACGACCGGCCCGGCGAGCGCGGTGAGGCGGTGTATCGCTCGCCGATCGTGACGGCCGGGTATTTCCGCGACGAGAAGGCCACGCGCGAGGCGTTCCGCGACGGCTGGTTCCACAGCGGCGACATGTGCGAGGTCCGCGACGACGGCTTGCGCGTGATGGTCGACCGCTTCAAGGACGTCGTGAAGTCCGGTGGCGAAAACGTGTCGAGCCTGCGCGTGGAAGCGGTGGTCGCGCTGCATCCCGCGGTGGCGCGGGTCGCCGTCGTGGGCCTGCCGGATCCGCGCTGGGGCGAGGCGGTGACGGCGGTCATCGTGCGACGTCCGGGCGAGGTGTTCGAGGAGGCCTCGGTGCTCGCGTTCTGTCGCGAACGCCTGGCCGGTTACGAGACGCCCAAGCGCATCGTCGTTGTCGACGATCTGCCGGTCACCGTCGGCGGCAAGGTGCTCAAGTACAAGCTCAGAGCGATGTTGTCCCCCGCGTAGCGCGGACTTCGCCCGGACGACGGGCGGGCTATTCGTCCTCGTCGTCGGACTTGCCGCCGCCGAACAGCTTGCCGATCGCGCTGCCGGTGGCTTCCACGGCCTCGCCGCCGAACGAGCCGACGCCCTTGACGATGTCGACCAGCCCGATGCCCAGCGCGCCGGCCGCGCCGACGGCGACGCGCACCGCCATCGTGTCGTTCAGCGAGAACTTCGTGTTGCCCAGGTCGCCTTCGAGATTGAAATCGAGCGTGATCTTGCCGTCGCGATCCTTGAGCGTCGCGATGACCGCCGCGCGCGGCATGCCCAAGAAGGTGCTCCCGAAGCTCTCGCCCGGATCGAGCTTGAGATCCGTCAGCACGAGCGTGCCGGGGGCCTGCAGGTGGCGGTCCTTCACGGTGGATTTCAGTTCCATCGACAGGCTGCCGCGCTTCACGCCGGTTTCCGACCGGCGTAACAGGTAGGGTTCGAGCGTTTTCATGTCGACGTCGTCGAGCCGGATGTCCAGCTCGGACTCGCGCGTCGCGACCTCCACCCAGCCCTGGACCGTGAAGCGGCCGTTGCGCAATTGGCCGTCGTCGTCCTTCGTGCCCTGGACGAGGCCTTTCGCGTCGACCTTCGTGTGCGCATCGCGTTCGGGCATGCGCAGGCCGTGCAGGTCGGCCTCGACGTCGACGAGCTGCAGGTTCACCACGTCTTCGTCGGCGAGGCTGGCGTCGTAGAAGTCGATCGTCGAATCCGACAGCTCGACGTCCTCGATGGTGACGTGGCGGCGCTCGCTGTAAGGCTTGGGCGGCTCGCGGCGGTACGCGGGATCGAAGATGCTGGGGACCAGCTTGAGCTGTCCGTCCCGGTTGCGCAGGATCGATAGATACCCGCGGTCGATCTTCACCTCGTTGACGATCATGCGGTCCGATAACAGCGAGCGCAGCGTCGGCACGATCCGCACGCGCTCCGCCCGCAGCGTCTCCCTCGCCGGCCAGCCCTGCGGAGATTTCAGGCTCAGGCCCTCGATGATGACGACGCCCGGCCAGCCGATGCGGAGGTCCTGAAGGTCCGCGTCGGGGCCGAGCGCCTGGCGCACGCCGCTCTCCAGCCGGTACAGCGCGGTGCGCCACAGGCCGAGCAGGACGACGACCAGAATCACCAGGCCCAACGCGACCCAGCGCCAAGCTGGCCGCCGGTTCGAGCCTGCCGGGCTCCGCGGATCGGCGGCAGGGCTCATGACGGGACGCGCGGCGAGGACTTCATGGACGGAATGGTAAGCGGCACGCGGCTTTCATCCTGGAGAATCGCGGCGCGTCAGCAAGACTCGGGCCCGGCGGGTCGACCGATGTTCAGCGCGGTCCATTGACGATGCCGGCGTCGACGTGGCCGGTGGGGCCGGCCAGCGCGGCGGATTTGCAATGGGCGAGCTGGTCGTCGAAGAAGAAGTCGGGTTCGAATTCCTGCAGGAAAGGCCCCTTGCTCAGGCCGCCGAGGAACATCGCCTCGTCGAGCTCGATGCCCCAGTCCATCAAGGTTCGGATCGCGCGCTCGTGTGCGGGTGAACTGCGCGCCGTGACCAGCGCCGTGCGCAGCTTGATGTGCACTTTCTCGCCGGCCGCCTTCTGAAGGCGATGCAGAGCCTCCAGCAGCGGCTTGAACGGCCCGGGCGGCAGCGGGCGCGCGGCGTGATGACGCTCGTGGTCCTGGAAGGCATCGAGCCCGGCGGACTGGAATACGCGCTCGGCCTCGTCGGAGAACAGCACCGCGTCGCCGTCGAAGGCGATGCGCAATTCATGGGGATGCCGCGCGGCATCGATCACCGAGCGGCTGAACACGCGGGCGGCCGGAAAGCCGGCTGCGAGCGCATCGGCGACATCGCGGTCGTGCGCGGACAGGAACAGGTGCGCACCCAGCGGACGCAGGTAATGCCAGGGCGGGCTGCCGCGGGTGAACACGCCGCGCTCCAGCAGAAGATTGCCGGCCTTGGCGGAGCGGAACACGCGCAGGCCCGAAACCGGATCGTTGCGCGACAGGATCACGACTTCGGCGCGATGCTCGCCGTCGGCGTTGAACGCCAGCAGCTTGCGCACGAGCGCGTACGCCACGCCCGGTTGCGCGGGCTGGTCGAGACGGTCGAGCTGGAGGCGCGTGTAGGCCGCATCGCCCTGTTCGTCGAAGACGCGGTTCTCTTCCTCGAAGTCGAACAGCGCCCGCGACGATAGCGCGACGACCAGCTTGTTCTCGAGCGTGACGGGCATGGCCTAGTGGGTAGTGTCGTGCAGCTTGAAATGGTTTTCGGTCATGTCGTTCACGGTTCTCCAATCTGTTCCAGCGAGATTTTGAGATCGTGCGTTGTTTCCTGCGCGATCACTGCTTGGCCTTTGCCTGCAGATCGGGATGCTTTGCCTTCAGCCAGACCGTCACGTCGGCGAGCAGGCATTCGGCTTCGTGAACGCAATGTTCAACGGTGGTTTCATCCACATCGTCGCCGGTGTAATCGGTGATGTTGCGCTGACGGCGCAGCGTATCCAGCACCGTCATCCGTGCAGCGGCCAATCCGATGGTGAGCGGCAAGGATTGGATCACGGTCATGTGGTGGCCCGGCTTCTTGGTATCCGGCTTGAAGCCGTTCGCCATCAAGCTGGCCAGCGCCGCTTGCATCACGGCCTTGTACGCCGCGTCGAATCGGGTCTCGGTGCTGATGGTCGTCACTCTTGCATCGGACAGATTCCGGTATGCGGCGTCCAGCAGGCGCTGAATCTCGTCCCGGTTTCGGGGATGCGTTTTAAGCTGACCGATCTTCAGCAGGTTATCCAGGCTCACTCGAGTCGCCGTCCAACGATCCCATCAACATGATCTTGGGCTCCGCAAGGATACGGGTGATGAAACGATCGTTACCGGTCCGCTTGGATCGGAAATTCTGACCGGACATCACCACCGGATTCACCTCGCGCATCAGTCGCGGCTGCGTGGCGGCCATTACGGCGACGACCTTCGAAAAGGCGATCTTGCCCACGACCAGCACGTCCACATCGCTCTCGCTCGACTCCTCGCCCCGAGCCACGGACCCGAACACCAGGGCGAACTCGATGGCGTCGCGGTGCGGTTCCAGCGCTTCGCGCAGCACATCTGCCATCCCGGCAGTCTTGCGGAAGATGCCAGCCAGCTCCTCGAAGATGGGGCAGGTGCGGACCGCCTGGTAGAGAACCTGGCTGCCGCTCGCGGTGCGGGTCAACAGGCCCGCTTCCGTCAGCAGCTTCAGCTCGCGGTGCAGGGAGCCTGCCGGCACGCCGGTCAGCCGTTCGATCTCCCGCACGTAGAAACTCTCGTCGGGGCGAAGCAGCAACAGCCCAAGAACCTGCCTGCGATAGGCCCCGAAGAGCACCGCAGCCAGATTTCCTCCTGAACGCTGAGATTTGACCGTTCTCATATGTAGAACAAATGTAGCCTATTTGAGAACATCTATCTCGCCTGTAACTTGCCGCGGCCCGACTCCCGCACTCCCCGGAGACCATCCCCTTAGCCTCGTGAGAATTCCTCGCCGATCCTGGGTCGCCTCGTATCCGTCTGAGACTTAGCTCGGCGCGGGGCGCCGTTCGCGCCGCGACTTGCCGTCATCGAGTAAAGCTCAAGACCGGTGATACACCTCGGCGCCAGCGTCGCGGAACTGCGCGGACTTTTCCTCCATG
>CAZXXM010000303.1:0-4697 GCA_964644715.1 uncultured Salinisphaerales bacterium | reverse complement strand
TGCACGACAAGCTGTTCAAGCGGCAGCAGGAAGGCAAGGTCGAGATCCTCTGGGATTCGACCTTGGACGAAGTGCTGGGCGACCCGACCGGCGTGACCGGCATGCGCGTCAAGAACGTGAAGACGGGCGCCACCCGCGAGATCGCGCTCAAGGGCGTGTTCATCGCCATCGGGCACACGCCGAACACCGGCATCTTCGAAGGCCAGCTCGACATGAAGGGCGGCTATCTGCAGGTGCAGAGCGGATCGAACGGCAACGCCACGCAGACCAGCGTGCCCGGCGTCTTCGCGGCGGGCGACGTGCAGGACCACGTGTACCGCCAGGCGATCACCAGCGCGGGCACCGGCTGCCAGGCCGCGCTCGACGCCGAGAAATACCTCGACGCGCTCGCCGGCATCCACTGAGCCGCTCGTCACGTAAGAAGCCCCCGCAGGTCGGGGGCTTTTTATCGAGCGGACGTCAAGGCTTGCGCAGGCCCAGCCGTGCGGTCAGGCTGATCGCAGCCGTTCAGGACGCGGGGACACGCGGTGAAGATGAAGCTGTACTGCAGCAAGACCTCTCCTTATGCGCGCAAGGTGCGCGTCGTGGCGCATGAACTCGGCCTCTCCGACCTGATCGAGGAAATTCCCTGCGATCCGTTCGATCCGCTGCCCGAACTGCTCGCTGCCAACCCGCTCTCGCGCATCCCGACGCTGGTCACGGAGAAAGGTGAGTCGCTGCCCGACTCGACCTTGATCATCGAATACCTGCAGACCCGCGGGCGCGGGCTGACGGCCCTTCCGCGCGGCTCCAAGCGCTGGTCGGCGCTGCGCCGCGCGCAAGTGGCCGAAGGCGTCATCAACGCCGCGTTCTCGACCGTGATCGAGAAGCGCCGCCCCGAAGGCATCCGCCACGTCACCTTCCTGGATCGCCAGGCCGACGTGATCCGCCGTTCGATCGCGGTGCTCGACCTGGAGGCGGCGGAGCTGTCGAACGAAGCTCCGAGCGTGGTCGAGGTCACCGCCGGCGTCGCGCTGGCCTATCTCGACCTGCGCATGCCCTACATCGAGTGGCGCAAGGGGCACGAACCGCTGGATCGCTGGTTCACGACGTTCGCGCAGCGCGAGTCGATGCTCGCTACCGTACCGCCCCCGGCCTGATGCGGGCGCTGTCCGGCTTCCTCGTTCTCGCTCTCGCGGCGAGCCTGCTCTCGGGCTGCGCTTCCCGTTACAAGCCGACGCCGGAGGGACAGGCGATGCGGCGCGGCATCGTGCTCGACGCGCTCGGCCAGATCGGCCGCCCCTATCGCTATGGCGGCGCATCGCCGGACGGCTTCGACTGCAGCGGCCTGGTGCAGTACGTGTATGCCCAGCAAGGCCTGAAGCTGCCGCGCACGACGCGCGAGCAGCACAAGGCCGGTGAAGAGATCGACCTGGACGAGGCCGAGCCCGGCGATTTGTTGTTCTACAGCTTCGGCGGCGGCCGCGTCGATCACGTCGCGATGTATCTGGGGGACGGCCAGGCCGTCCATGCGCCAGCGAGCGGCCGGCAGGTGATCGTCGCGCCGGTGGCACAGCGCTGGTGGATGGATCGCTACGTGGACGCGGTGCGGATCATTCATTGACCCCACCCGTAGCCCGGACGCAGTCCGGGGTGCCCTCGCAATACGGGACGCAACCCCGGACTGCGTCCGGGCTACGGAGGCGCATCGATCCCCGCGAGCCGATCGGCGAGAAAGCGGCGCACGCCGTCGTCCTCCGCCAGTCCCATCGCGCGCTCGTAGGCCGTTCGAGCTTCCGCGATGCGTCCCGTCGCCGCCAGCAGGTGCGCGCGCACCGCCCACCACGGCTGGTAGCGCTGCGCCGCGTCCGCATCGATCGCATCGAGCCGCTCGAGCCCGGCGGGCGCGCCGCGCCACTCCGCGAGCGCAGCGGCCTCGCCGACCTGCGCTCCGATCGTCGGGGCGATCGTCACCAGTGCGGCGTAGAGCCCGGCGATGGCGTCCCATCGCGTGATGCCGTCGAGCGCGCGCTGCGCGTGCACGGACTGGATGGCGGCTTCAAGCTGGAAACGTCCGGGCCGTGCCATGGCGCCCGCCCGCTGCAGCAGTCCCCACGCTTCTTCGATCAGCGGCAGCGACCAGCGTTTCACGTCCTGCTCCCCGAGCGGTACGTAGCGCTTCTGCGCATCGCGCCGGGCGTCGCGCCGTGATTCGCAGTACAGCATCAGGCTCAACAGGCCGAGCGCCTCGGGCTGGTCCGGCATCAGCATCGCGAGCACGCGCGCCAGCTCGACGGCCTCGCGCGCGAGCCCGGCGTGACGGCCCTGCGCGCCGGCGGCATCCCAACCGGTGCCGTAGGCGGCGTAGATCGCGTCGAGGACCGCTTCGAGGCGCGCAGGCCTTTCGCTCTCGGGCGGCAGTTCGAACGCGATGCGCGCGGCGCTGATCTTGGTCTTGGCGCGGACGAGCCGCTGCCCCATCGTGGCCGGTGCGACGAGAAAAGCACTGGCGATCGTCGCGGCATCCAGTCCCAGCACGGCCTGCAGCATCAGCGGCGTGCGCACGCCCGCATCGATCGCCGGGTGCGCGCAGATGAAGAGCAGCTTCAGCCGCTCGTCCGGGAACGACTCCGACGGATCCGGCTCGTCGTCGATCATCATCAGTTCGATCAGCGGCTCGGCCTGGCGTTGCACCTGGGCGTGCCGGGCCTGGTCGATCAGGCGCCGGCGCGCGGTGGTGAGCAGCCATGCCTCCGGGTTCTGCGGAACCCCGTCCTGCGGCCAGGTGCGCAGCGCGCGCTCGAAGGCATCGGCCAACGCGTCCTCGGCACCCGCGAGATCCTGCATGCGCGAGGCCAGGTAGGCGACGAGGCGGCCGTAGCTGCGTCTCGCAGCCGCGACGACCGCCTCGTGCGCTGGGCTCACCCGGCGTCGATCCGCAATGCGCCGTAGGCGGGACTTGCGCCGATCACCCGGCTACATCGACTGCGTCGACAACGCCGGCCGGACTTCCACGCGCCCGCTGGCGGCGGCCGGGCATCGCGCCGCCCATTCCAGCGCCTCGTCGAGATTCGCGGCCTCGATCAGCATGAATCCGCCGAGCTGCTCCTTGGTGTCCGCATACGGACCGTCCTGGACCTGGCGCTTGCCGTCGCGCACCGCCACCGTCGTCGCCGTCGAAGGAGGCTGCAGCGCCGAGCCGCCGGTGATGCGCTCGCCCAGCGCGCCGGCATAGGCCTTCCAGGCGCTCCAGTATTCGGGCGCATGGGCGCTGCTGCGGGCGCTGAAGTTGTCGGCGGTCTCGTAGAAGCAGAGGGCGTATTTCAAGGGTGACTCCCGGTGGAATAGGTCGCACGACGGTCCGTGCACCCCATGACGGCTCAGCCTGCCGCATTTCGACATCGGCGGCGAAATAATTTCGCGCCTCGTAGCCCTGAATTCGGAGTCCGGAGTCCGGGGTTCCCGTCGATTTGCGAGCGACGCCCCGGACCTCGTCCGCGCTACACGATGATCCTTCCCGACGGCGCCTGCCCGAGCACGAGCCGGTTCAGCCGCTTCACGAACGCACCCGGATCATCGAGCTGTCCGCCCTCGGCCAGCTGCGCCTGCCCGAACAGCAGCTCGGCGAAGTCGGCGAAGACCGCGTCGTCGTGGGTTTCCTTCAGCCGTGCGACCAGCGGATGGTCGCCGTTGAGCTCGAGGATCGGCTTGCTGCGCGGGATCTTCTCGCCGCCCTGCGCCAGCATCTTTTCGAGGCGGCGGCTCATGCCGAAGTCCGGCGCGATCAGGCAGGACGGAGAGTCCGTCAGCCGCTTCGAGAGCTGGACGTCCTGCACGCGGTCTTCGAGCACCGATTTGACGCGCGCGAACACGTCCTTGAACGAGGACTCTTGCTGCACCTGCTCGGCGGTCTCGACGAGGTCGCCGAGTTCCGCGGCGCCCTGGGCCACCGACTTCAGCGGCTTGCCGTCGAACTGGTGAAGGTTGCTGACGACCCACTCGTCGATGCGATCGGTCAGCAGCAGCACTTCGAGGCCGCGCTTGGCGAAACCTTCGAGATGAGGGCTGGAACGTGCGGCCGTCAGCGACTCCGCGGTCAGGAAGTAGATCGACTTCTGACCCTCGGACATGCGGCCGACATAGGCCGGCAGCGAGGTCGGCTCGCCTTCCGGATCCTTCGTCGAGGCCATGCGCAGCAGCTTGGCGATGCGCTCGCCGTTGGCGGTGTCCTCGACGACGCCCTCCTTGAGCACAGCGCCGAAGGTATTCCAGAAAATCTTGTAGTCCTCCGGCTTCTTCTCGGCCATCTCCTCGAGCAGGTCCAGCACACGCTTGACCAGCGCGGACTTGATCTTCTCGGTCGTGCGGCTGCCCTGCAGGATTTCACGCGACACGTTCAGCGGCAGATCCGCGGTGTCGACCAGGCCGCGCACGAAGCGCAGGTAGGGCGGCAGCAGCTCCGCCGCCTTGTCCATGATGAAGACGCGCTTCACGTACAGGTGCAGGCCCTGGTGTGCCTCGCGATTCCACAGCTCGAACGGCGCGCGCTTGGGGATGTAGATCAGCGAGGTGTATTCGAGGTTGCCCTCGACCTTGGCGACGTGGGGCGCCTTGCCGGTCAGGGCAAAGTACGACCCGGCCCCGAGCTTGTGGTCTTTGCCGCCGACGGTCAGCGTGATCGAGCCCGACACGACGGTGACGTAGTGGTCGGCATCGTG
>CAZXXM010000302.1:0-4697 GCA_964644715.1 uncultured Salinisphaerales bacterium | reverse complement strand
CCGGCGCGCAGCACGGTTCCGCGCGGCAGGAACAATCCGGCCTCGGTGCCGTCGTCGAGTTCCACGCGCAGGCGGCTCTTGCAGCGCTCGGCATAGCGCAAGGTGAGGCGGCGCGTGGCGCCGGCGTGAGTGTCAGCGGACAGCAGGCGGTCGAGCTTGAGCATCAGCGTAGGGTGCGCCACGCGCACCGATGCATCGGTTCGACGAGAAGAGATTGGGTGCGCGGAGCGCACCGTGCGAGCGTGTGCATCAGAACAGGAAATAGCGTTGTGCCATCGGTAGCGTGCTGGCCGGTTCGCAGGTCAGCGATTCGCCGTCGGCGACGACCTCGTAGGTCTCCGAATCCACCGAGATGTCGGGCATCAGGTTGTTGTGGACCATGTCGCGCTTGCCGATCTTGCGGCAGTTCTTCACGGCGACGACGTCCTTCTGCAGGCCGTAGCGTTCGCGCACCCTGGCCTTCACGGCGGCCTGCGACACGAAGCTGAGCGAGCCGCGGGCGAGCGATCCGCCGGCGGCTGCGAACATGGGCCGGTAGTGCACCGGCTGCGGTGTCGGGATCGAGGCGTTGGGATCGCCCATCGCGGCCGCGGCGATGCAGCCGCCCTTGAGGATCAGCGAGGGCTTCACGCCGAAGAACGCGGGCTTCCAGACGACGAGATCGGCCCACTTGCCGACTTCGACGGAGCCGACGATGTGCGCGATGCCGTGGGCGATCGCGGGGTTGATCGTGTACTTGGCGATGTAGCGCTTGACGCGGAAGTTGTCGTGGCGCGCTACCGAACCTGCCTCACCCCGCACTGCGCGCGACCCTCTCCCTGCGGGAGAGGGTGGCAGGAATCCGCGTTGCGTCTTCATTTTGTGGGCGGTCTGCCAGGTGCGGATGATCACTTCGCCGACGCGGCCCATGGCCTGCGAGTCCGACGAGATCATCGAGAACGCGCCGATGTCGTGAAGGATGTCCTCGGCGGCGATGGTCTCCTTGCGGATGCGCGATTCGGCGAAGGCCACGTCCTCGGCGATGCTCGCGTCCAGGTGATGGCAGACCATCAGCATGTCGAGATGCTCGTCGAGCGTGTTGACGGTGTAGGGCCGCGTCGGGTTGGTCGACGAAGGCAGCACGTTCTTCTCGCCGCAGACCTTGATGATGTCCGGCGCGTGGCCGCCGCCGGCGCCCTCGGTGTGATACGTGTGGATCGTGCGGCCCTTGAAGGCCTTCACGGAGTCCTCGACGAAACCGGACTCGTTGAGCGTGTCGGTGTGGATGGCGACCTGCGTGTCGGTGTCCTCGGCTACCGACAGGCAGCAGTCGATCGAGGCCGGCGTGGTGCCCCAGTCCTCGTGCAGCTTCAGGCCGATCGCGCCCGCCTTGATCTGCTCGAGCAGCGGTGCGGCCTGGCTGGCGTTGCCCTTGCCGAGGAAGCCGATGTTCATCGGATAGGCGTCGGCCGCCTGCAGCATGCGTTCGAGATGCCAGGGACCGGGCGTGCAAGTGGTGGCGAACGTGCCGGTCGCGGGGCCGGTGCCGCCCCCGATCATCGTCGTGACGCCGGACATCAGCGCCTCTTCGATCTGCTGCGGGCATATGAAGTGGATGTGGCTGTCGATGCCGCCGGCGGTGACGATCATGCCTTCGCCGGCGATGATCTCGGTGCCGGCGCCGATGATGATGTTCACGCCGGGCTGGATGTCCGGGTTGCCGGCCTTGCCGATCGCCGCGATGCGCGAGTTCTTGATGCCGATGTCGGCCTTGACGATGCCCCAGTGGTCGACGATCAGCGCATTGGTGATGACGGTGTCCGCGCAGTCCTTCGCCGGGCGCTGCGATTGGCCCTGGCCGTCGCGGATGACCTTGCCGCCGCCGAACTTCACTTCCTCGCCGTAGGAACCGGCAAGCAGGGTGTAGTCCTTCTCGACTTCGATCAGCAGCTCGGTGTCGGCCAGGCGCACGCGGTCGCCGACGGTGGGGCCGAACATCTCGGCGTAGGCGCGGCGGGAGATGGAGGCGCTCATTTCCGCGACCCCGAGCCTTTGCCACCCGATGCCGCTGCTTTGCTCCTTCCCCCAAGCGCAGGGGAAGGCCAGGATGGGGGCGGCTTCGAAGCGACAGCGCCCTTCGAGGCGGACGCCCCCACCCCAACCCTCCCCCGCGAGCGGGGGAGGAAGCGGGCGGATTCCGGGTCTGGCTTGTCGAGCGGGCCGGAGACCCGCGCATTGAAACCGTACACCACACGATCTCCCGCCAGCTCGACCAGCTCCACGCTGCGCTCCTGACCGGGCTCGAAGCGCACCGCCGTTCCCGCCGCGATGTTCAGCCGATATCCGAGTGCCGCCTTGCGATCGAAGCGCAGCGCCGTGTTGGTCTCGAAGAAGTGGTAGTGCGAGCCGACCTGGATCGGCCGGTCGCCGGTGTTGGCGATCGTCAGCACCTGCGTCCTGCGCCCGGTGTTGAGCACCAGCTCGCCGTCGTCGATCAGCAGTTCACCTGGAATCATGGATAGGCCTTTTGCTCAGACGATCGGGTTGTGCACGGTGACCAGCTTGGTTCCATCCGGAAACGTCGCCTCGATCTGGATGTCCGGGATCATCTCGGCCACGCCGTCCATGACGTCGTCGCGCGTCAGCAAAGTGGTGCCGTAACTCATCAGCTCGGCGACGCTCTTGCCGTCGCGCGCCGCCTCGAGCAGCGCCGCCGAGATGAAGGCGATGGATTCGGGATAGTTGAGCTTCAGACCGCGCGCCTTGCGACGCTCGGCCAGCAAGCCGGCGGTGAAGATCAGCAGCTTGTCCTTCTCGCGGGGTGTCAGTTCCATGAGCATTCATCTCGCGACAGCGAGTCACGCGGCCCTCTCCCGCGACAGCGGGAGAGGGGAGGACCGTCCGCGGATGCGGACGGTGGGGTGAGGGCATCTTTCGGCGGCATCGCGCTCACGTCGCCCAGATCCGCGGCGGCACCCCGGCCGCCCCGCACAGCGCCGGACGAACCTGCGACCAGATGCGCGTCAGCACGTGGCGGACCTTCTCCACCGAGTGCCCCAGCGCGCGCGCGATCCATAGCCCATGCTCGAAGCGCGTGATGCCCAGCTGCACGCCGGGCTCCGCGATCTCGCGACAGGACGCCAGCAGGCTTTCGTCGTTCGGCAGCCCCAGCGCCCAGAAGCTGCCGATGACCGCCGCGTCGTTCCATCCGAGTACCGAGCGTCGCAGGGGATCCGCGGCACCCAGCACGATGCGCTCGCTCCACAACAGGCGCCCTTCGCGCCGCAGTCGCGTGCGCTGGCGCAGCTCGCCGCTGGAAAAGGTTTCGCCGGCTGCACGACGGCCGAGCATCCACAGGTCCCAGCCGCAGGCGCGCGCATCGTTGGTGCAGTCGATGTCCGTTCGGGTGCAAGGCAGGGCGCCATCGAAGGCAATGGCCTCTTGCGGCAGCCACTCGAGCACCGCCTCGTCGGCGATCACGAGCTGCGTGTCCTGGCGAGCCTGTTGCCCGTTCGCGCGATACCACTTGGCCGCGCCGGGCGTCGTGATCCGCGCCTGCGCGCCGCGGTTCAGCTCGATCCGCAGGCTCAGCTGGTCGCCGCCAGCGATGCCCGCCGGCGGGTGCAGGATCAGCACGTCGGCGCGCGCCCCGGTTTCGGGATAGAGCGCCTTCTGGACGCGCAGCGGTCCACGGTGGTGCGCATGTGCAAGAACGGTGCGACAGCCCCGGCGTTCGAGACGCAGGGACAGCTCGGCTGCCCAGGCACGCGTCGGCCGCGTCGGCGCGGCGATACGCTCCGATTCGATCAACGGTGCGCCGTCGAACACGGCCCGATCCCGGAAAGCGGCCGGCGAGCGGGACTCAGGCCAGCAGCCAGAGGCTCGCGGCCGCGAGTCCCCCGCCATAGCCGGCTACGGCGAGCCGGCGACGCGTCGACGGCAGCGCGAGGCAGACCGCGACCCCGGCCGCGTGCAGCAGCGCCGTGCCGAGCAGGAAGCCGGCGACGGCCCCGGTGCTGGCCAGTCCCGCGAGCTCGGCGCCATGCGCGCCGCCGTGAAAGACGCCGCAGAGCGGGACCAAGGTCAGCGCGATCAGATGCCGGCTGCGGACGCCGCAGATCAGCGCCATGCCCATCGGCAGCAGCGAGGCCGCCACCGCGGTCTCGATGCTCGCGTTGAACAGGCCGGCAAGTCCAAGTGCCGTTCCCACGGCCGCACTGGCCACGAACAGGCCCGGCAGCAGCAATACCGAAGCAGGGCCCGCGACGCGATCACGCAGACCGGCCCACAGCCCGACGGCGAGCATCGCGAGCACGTGGTCCAGACCGGTTACCGGGTGCAGCAGGCCGGTGAGAAAGCTCGCGTCGCCGTGTCCGGGATGGGCTTGCGCCGCTCCGGCGAAGAGGCAGGCGAGGAGCATCGCAATCGATCGGGAGGCGTTCATCGTCGGGGCATGGTCGGGCGGGCTCGGCACGCTGTTGTGCCGGGATTTCCGCTCCCGCGCAAGGAATGCGCCAGATGCGGGCGCGCCGACCTTGAGGGCTGGCCCGCGGTCGCGTGATACGTCGATTGACGTATGCGGCGCGCAGCCGGACGGCCCGCTTATTGCGCCGTGTCCCTGCATCCGGCGCATGGGGTGCCGGGTTCACCCGCAACGGCATGGCCTCCACGATCTCGACCACCGGTGAGCGCGCACCTGCGATCCAGCGGATCGTGAA
>CAZXXM010000301.1:0-4702 GCA_964644715.1 uncultured Salinisphaerales bacterium | reverse complement strand
GCGGGAATCTTGTCCAAGGCATCGAGCTGCGCCTGCGCCGCGCTCACGCAGCCTCGTTCGAGCAGAACGTTCGCGAGGTTGTTTCGCGCCGGAACCGACGCGGGCTCCAGTTCGAGCGCCTTGCGCAGGGCCGCTTCCGCGGCCGGCTTGTCGTTCGCCGCGTATCGCGTGTTCGCAAGCCCTTGCCAGGCCAGCGACGACGAAGGCCAGCGATCCAGCGCGGCCCGGTACGCCCGCTCGGCGACGTCGATCCTGCCGAGCGATTCGAACGGCGCCGCCGCCGCGAGCCAGGCGTCGAGCGAAGCGTAGGCCGGGACCCGATCCGGCTCGACTGCCACGAAGGCCCAGCGATCGGCCCGATCCCAGGTCTGCAGAAAGCGGCGCAACCCGGTCGCCAGGCGCTGCTCGGTGCCAGAGCGCAGCACGAAGGAAGGGCCGTCCGGTTCGTAACCAACCGCCACCGCGTAGTGCCAGGCGGGCCAGCGCCGGAAGCCGAGATTCTGCAACAGCAGTACCGGCTGGCCGGCCCGCAAAGCGGCCACCACCGCCTCCGGCGTCTGCTCCAGGCGCAACGGCAAGCGGTCGTATCGGCGCGTGGCCGAGATCATCTCGGCCTGCAGCGTGCCCTCACGCCCCGGAATGTAGACCAGCGGCGCCAGCTGATCCGGCGTGATCGGAATGCCTTGGGCGGCGAGCACCGTTGCCAGCGCCGCGGGTCCGCAGTGATGCTCGGTCTGCGCGAAGAACGGAACGGCCGACAGTTCGACGGCATCGCCGGGCGCGTCGACCCGAAATGGGGTCCCGGCGCAGGCGGACAGCAGAAACAGAACGGCGGGCCAAAGGGCCCGCCGTCCGGAGCGCATTCCGACCAAGGTCAGAACGACTGGAACACGTTCGTCACTCCCACCAGTTCGAGGATCAGCAGGACCAGAAAGACGATGCCGACGACCGCCAACGCGCCGGCGCCGGCCGGCTGCGATTCGATGTTGAACGCCATCTGCTGCAGCTCGGCGTCGCTCAGATGCGCAACACGCTCGGCTGCCGTGGCGGGTTCGACGCCCCATCCTTCGAGCTGCGAGCGCACGTCGTCGCGGGCGATGAATTGCTCGACGGTGGCCAAATGAGATGCGCGCGCGTCGACTGAAAGGGCACTCTCGGTTCCAATCATGCCGGCGTGGGCCGGGAAGCCGACCAGGATCAGCGCGGCCGAGAGCCAGCCCAGAAACAAGCTGCGAAGGGTTGCGTGCATCGAATGCTCCTTAAGTGAAGGTCGAATCGTCGAATTCCGGGCTGCTCTCGGCGATTACCGAGCTCAGCCCAGCAGGTCCAGATGCGCGCGCGTCGAGCCGTCGAGGCCCCGGTCGTGCTTTGCATCCGGTTTCAGCAGCCGCGTAGCAAGTTGCTTGCCCAGCTCCACGCCCCACTGATCGTACGCGTTGATGCCCCACAAGACCGAGAGCACGAAGGTGCGCTGTTCGTACATCGCCATCATCGCGCCGAGGTGGAACGCGTCCAGCCGCGGCAGCAGGATCAGGTTGCTCGGCCGGTTGCCGGGGAATACGCGGTGGGGAATCGCCCGTTCCAGCGTCTGGCCGGACATGCCCCTGGCGACGAGCTCGGCCCGGACTTCCTCGGCGGTCTTGCCGCGCATCAACGCGGCCGCCTGCGCCAGCGCGTTGGCGATCAGCAGGCGCTGCTGGTCCGGCAAGGCGTGGTCCGCTTTCACCGGGAGAATGAAATCGACCGGATGGACGTCCGGCCCCTGATGCAGCATCTGGAAGAACGCGTGCTGGCTGTTGGTGCCGACGTCGCCCCACAGTGCGGGCGTCGTGCGCGTCACGGGCGTTCCATCCCGCGTCACGCACTTCCCGTTGGACTCCATTTCGAGCTGCTGCAACCAGTCGGTGAAGAATGCGAGGCGTTGCGCGTATGGCGCGATCACCTGGGTCGGACAGCCCAAGACGCCCTGGTTCCAGACGGCGAGCAAGGCCAGCAGCACGGGGAGGTTCTGCGCGAATGGCGCCTCGACGAAATGCCGATCCATCGCGTGGGCGCCCGCCAGCAAATCACGGAACATCGCAGGGCCTACGCGCAGCATTGCCGACAGGCCGACGGCCGACCACACCGAGTAGCGGCCCCCCACCCAGTCCCAGAAACCGAAACTGTTGCGGCGATCGATGCCGAAGGCTTCAACCGCATCGAGGTTGGTGGACACCGCAACGAAATGCCGGGCCACGGCCCGCGCACCCAGAACCTCCGCCAGCCAGTGCCGAGCGGCTTGGGCGTTGGTCATCGTCTCCTGCGTCGTGAAGGTCTTCGACGTGACGACGAACAACGTCTGCGGCGCGCGGACCTGCGCCAGCACGGCAGCGAGCTGCGCACCATCGACGTTGGCCACGACGTGCAGGCGCGGGCCCGCGCCCGCGACCGCGTCGAGCGCCTCGCAGACCATGCGCGGCCCGAGATCCGATCCGCCGATGCCGATGTTCACGACGTCGGTGATCCGCTCGCCGGTGGCACCGCGCCAATCGCCGCCGCGCACCTGATCGCAGAACGCGGCCATCCGGTCGAGCACGTCGTGCACGTCGCCATCGACGCGCCGCCCATCGGCGCACATCGGCATTCCGCGCGGCGCGCGCAGCGCTGCATGGAGCACGGCCCGGTTTTCGGTGTGATTGATCAGCTCGCCGGCCATCAAGCGCGAGCGCCAGCCGGACAGGTCGCGTTCCTCGGCCACCGCGAGGAGGCGCTCCAGCGCCGTGGCATCCAGGCGCTGCTTGGAATAGTCGAGCGTCAGACCACAGGCATGCGCGGTGAAGCGCTGCACGCGCGTGGCATCGGATGCGAAAAGATCGTTCAGAGACAGATGCCCGGTTGCGCGGGCATGCGACAACACCGAGGACCAAGCCTCGGTCCGTTCGAGCGGAATCACGGCAGCGCCATCGGGTGTCGACATGCCGCGACCATGCACCATCCTTGCCGTGCGGCCAAGGGCGGCGAACCACTTACGCTCGATCGGCGGCGCCCGAAGACGGGCGCCGCGCGGAATCAGGCAGCCTGGACCGGGATGGTGTTGCTGGTCCGCACGACGCGGTTGGTCTCGTCGAGATAGACCAGGCGCGGCTTGAAGATGCGGGCCTGCGCTTCGTCCATGCCGCTGTAGGAGCAGATGATCACGCGATCACCGACACGGGCCTTGTGGGCCGCGGCTCCATTGACCGAGATGATCGCGGAGCCGGGTTCGGCCTTGATCGCATAGGTCGTGAAGCGCTCGCCGTTGGCGATGTTGTAGATCTGGATTTGCTCGAACTCCATGATCCCGGCCAGATCGAGCAGACGCGAGTCGATCGCGCAGCTGCCGTCGTAGTCGAGTTCGGAGTGAGTGACGCGGGCACGGTGCAATTTGCACTTGAGCATCGTCAGTTGCATGGCTGATCCACTTGGCTAGGCGACCCCGGGCGGCCCACTAAGACATGCACCACGGGATTCAAGTTGTGAACAGCGACGGGCGGCCCAAAAAGACATACACCCGGGCTTTGCGAAGGATGGGTGCAAAGCGGACGCGGAGTGTAACGACGCGTTCCTAGGGCAGCAACAACTCCGTCATAAGGAAAGATACCGATTGTCGATGAGCCGGGTCCGCCCTAGGAACGCGGCCACGAGAAGGATCCATTCGCGACCGTCCACGGCCGGCGCAGAAAGGTCCGGCGCACGGATTTCCACGTATTGCGGCTTGAATCCGAAGCCTTCGAGTCGCCCCACCGCGTCGCGCTGGAGTTGAGCGAAATCCCGCCGGCCGGCTTTCAGCTTGTCGCTGAGGTCACCCAGTGTCCGGAAGATCTCCGGCGCCAGCGCGCGCTCATCGGCCGACAGGTACTGGTTGCGCGAAGACAGCGCCAAGCCATCGGCGTCGCGTGCCGTCGGGTGGCCGACGAGGGTGATCGGCAGGTGCAGGTCCGCGACCATGCGCCGGATCACCTGCAGCTGCTGCCAGTCCTTCTCGCCAAAAACCGCGAGATCCGGCTGAACTTGATTGAACAGGATGCCAACGACGGTGGCGACGCCGTCGAAGTGCCCCGGCCGGAACTCGCCGTCGAGCAGACCGTTCAGCGCCGGCACGCTGATCGTGCTCAGCCTTTCGCGTCCCTGCGGATACATCTGCGCCACGTCCGGCGCGAACAGCAGATCACACCCGGCGGCATCGAGCCTGGCCGCGTCGGCCTGCAGCGTGCGCGGATAGCGATCGAAGTCCTCGTTTGGGCCGAACTGCAGCGGGTTGACGAAGACGCTGACGACGACGCGTGTGGCCAGGCCTCGTGCCCTGGCCACCAGTTCCAGGTGCCCCGCGTGCAGGTTGCCCATCGTCGGCACCAGGCCGACGCGATCGCCCTGCCGCTTCCATTGCGCGATCTGCTCGCGCAGCTCGGCGACCGTGTGGACGGTATGCATGCCGCTCAGAAGCAGTGTTCGGGCGCGGGGTAGGCGCCGGATTTCACTTCCTGCACGTAAGCGCGAATCGCCGATTCGATGTCCGCGCCCGCGGTCATGTAGTTCTTCACGAAGCGCGGCTTGCGGCCGAGGGTGACCATCGGCGAGATGTTGAGGATGTCGTGCAGCACCAGGATCTGGCCATCGACGTCGTGGCCGGCACCGATCCCGATCACCGGCACCGGGCTTTCCCGCGTGATACGCCTTCCGAGCT
>CAZXXM010000300.1:0-4703 GCA_964644715.1 uncultured Salinisphaerales bacterium | reverse complement strand
AGACGAAAGACATGCTTCAGTTTGAATACGCGCGCCAGGCCCTCATGAACGGTCTCA
This sequence comes from uncultured Salinisphaerales bacterium, assembly GCA_964644715.1. Lineage (GTDB taxonomy): Bacteria > Pseudomonadota > Gammaproteobacteria > Nevskiales > Nevskiaceae > Panacagrimonas. Next base: position 4,646 of record CAZXXM010000300.1, on the reverse strand, counting down.
AGGTGGAAAGCGAGAAGGGAGTCAACCCCTTCAAATTCGGAATGATCGGCTCCACTGACTCCCATACCGGGCTGGCAACCGCCGAGGAGGACAATTTCTTCGGCAAGGTGACAACCATGGAGCCCAGCGCCCATCGCTTGACGAAGGCGTTCGTCAACAATCCGAGGACCGGAATAACGGTCATGGAGTGGGAAGTCACGGCGTCCGGCTACGCGGCGGTGTGGGCCAGGGAAAACACACGCGAGTCTCTTTTCGATGCGATGGAACGCCGAGAAACCTACGCTACGACCGGCACCCGCCTGGTGCTGCGCTTCTTTGGCGGCTGGGATTTTGAAAGAGCGGACGCCCAGTCGCGCAGCCCCGCAATCGCTGGCTACACGAAGGGTGTACCCATGGGCGGCGACCTGAGCAACGCGCCGGCGGGTAAATCGCCCACGTTCCTCGTCGCCGCGCTCAAGGACCCGATCGGCGCGAACCTCGACCGCATCCAGATCATCAAGGGCTGGATGGATGCGAAGGGCGGGCTGCACGAGAAAGTCTACGACGTCGTCTGGGGCGATGCGGACAAGCGCAAGCCCGGCGCCGACGGCAGGTTGCCCAGCGTGGGCAACACCGTGAATCTCGAGAACGCCACCTGGACCAACACGATCGGCGATCCCGAACTCATCACCGTCTGGAAGGATCCGGACTTCGACGCCAGGCAACGCGCCTTCTACTACGTGCGCGTCATGGAGATTCCAACGCCACGCTGGACTGCGTATGATGCCGTCAGGTATGGCGTCAAACCGCTTCCCGGCACGAAGATGATTACCGCTGAACGCGCTTACAGCTCGCCAATCTGGTACACGCCCTGAAAGTACGGGCACTGGCGGCATTTTCGGCGCTCCTGTACTGCGTCTGCGCCCAGGCGCAGACGGGCGCGACCGATTCCTTCGTCTACCCGCAGGAGCGCGCCTACGGCCCGCACAAGGCGATCCTCCACGCTCCGCAGATCTCCGCCTGGCCGGAATTCGGGAGGATCGAGGGCGCCATGGCCCTCGAGTTCTTTCCGGATGGCGGCAGCAAGCGCCTGCTGGCGACGATGGCGTTCTCCGGCAAGACGACGGTGGACCTCGCCGAGCGCCTGGTCCATGTGACGGAGCCGAGCGTCGATGTCGTCAAGTTCGCCGCCGGCAACACGGCGGCCTACGAGGCGGCGATCAAGGACGGCGCGCGCAAGGGCGCCTTCGACGTGCCGCTCGACCTGTTCCTGCTGAGCCTGGACGATTCGATCCTCGATCGCCCGCCGCCGGCCGGTTTCAACAAGAGCCCGCCGGGCATCCTGGTGTCGACGACGCCCGCGATCGTGCTGTTCATCAACGGCACGCCCGTGCTGGTGGACCTGCCGGACACCGGCCTGAAGCGCGTCGTGAACTCGAACTGGCCGCTGGTCACGGACGCAAAGTCGAGCGTCTACTACCTGCTGGACCGCCAGGTCTGGCTGACGTCGAAGAAGCTCTCCGGCCCGTGGAAGGCCACCCGGAACCTGCCGTCCGGACTTTCAAAACTGACGAAGCAAGGCGAGCACTCGCTGATCGCCGCCGCCGTGCCCGCGCCGGCGACGCAGCAGCCGCCGTCGGCCGTGCACCTGCGCGAGTTGCCGACCGAACTGATCGTGATCCAGGGCGCTCCGGTGCTCGAGGACATTCCAGGCACCGGCGGCCTCGCCTATGTCACTAACACCGATAGCGCGCTGCTGAAACTGGGCGATACCTGGTATTACCTGGTCGCCGGCCGCTGGTTCTCGACGCCCAACCCGTTCATGGGACCGTGGACCTTCGTCGAGACGCTGCCCGCGGCGTTCGCGGCCATCCCTGAGGATCACACGCTCGCCTATGTGCGCGTTGCCGTGCGCGGCACGCTCGAGGCAAAGATCGCGGCGCTCGAATCGCTGCTGCCGAAGCAGAAGTCGGTCGCGATGGACGCGCAGCCGGCGATCACCGTCAGCTACGAAGGAACGCCCCAGTTCCAGCCGATCGAGAACACGCAGGTTTCACGTGCGGTCAATACGGGCTACGACGTGATCCAGTTCGGCACCACCTATTACCTCTGCTACGCAGGGGTCTGGTACAGCGCCGTGTCGCCGGTCGGGCCGTGGGCAGTCGCAATGAACGTGCCGCCGGAGATCTATTCGATCCCGCCGAGCTCGCCTTCGTACCACGTGACGCAGGTGACGGTCGTGCAGTCGACGCCGACCACGGTCGTGTACGAGCAGACGCCGGCTTACAGCTCGAGCGTCTACGTGGTGTACGGCGTGCCGTGGTACGGAACGGGCTACTACTACTACCCGTACATCTACGGCTATCACTATTACCCGTATCCGATCGCCTACGGCCACGGCAGCTACTACAACCCCGTCACGGGCGGCTACGGCTCGCGCTCGGTCTGGGTGGGCCCGTACGGCGGACATTCCTACAACCAGGGATACAACCCGCGCACCGGCCGCTACGGCTACGTCGAAACGGCCTGGGACGGCGACGAATGGGCGAGCCACGGTGAAACCTACAATCCGCGCACCGGCGTCGCGACCGAGACCGAGCGTTACTACAACGAGGATTCCAACCGGAGCGAGATGGAGCGCACGGTCGAACGCGGTGACGAGTGGATCCAGACCGAGCGCGAAACGGATTGGGATACCGGCCAGTCGACGACGACGCGCGAGACCTCGAAGGGCGGCTCCAGCACCACGACGCGCGACGGCACATCCGCCCGCACCGATTTCGAAACGGGGGCAGGGGGCTCCGGCACCTCGATCTCCCAGGACGGCAATCGTACGACGGTAGGACAGTCGGCCGAAGGCGACCTGTACGCCGGCCACAACGGCAACGTCTACAAAAAGACGGACGACGGCTGGCAGTCCTACGACCCGAACAGCGGCTGGAGCGACGTCCAGCGGCCCGAGAATCCGCAGGGGCAGGGCCAGACTGCACAGGGTGCGCGCGACAATGCCGCGCAGACGCGCCAGGCGACCCAGCCCGCGGGCCAGACGCGAGAAGCCGCCTCGAGACAGTATTCCAGCGCCTCCATGTACGGGCCGAGCGAATATTCGCGCAATTCCGCCGGGGCCACGCAGTCGATCAACCGCGACTTCTCGCAACTCGACCGCGATGCGGCGGCCCGACGCAGCGGCACGTCGAATTTCCAGCGCACCCGCTCGGGCGGCTTCTCCGGCAACCGCGGCGGCGGTGGCGGCCGTCGGCGCCGCTGACCCCGATTGCGTGAACCGAAGCCTGCCATGAGGCCCGACCATCGCGCGCGCCTCGCGGCCATCGCCGCCGGCCTGTTCGGCTGCCTGCTGCTGGCGGGCGCCGCCGCGGGGCAGGCGCTGGATGAAAGCGAGGCCGCATTCGAGCTGGCGCCCGTGATGCTCGACGGCCATGCGCTGTTCAAGGTACGCGGCATGTCGACCCTGCCGGCTTCCGAACGGGCAGCGACGATCAGCGCCCGCATCGAGGAGGCAGCCGCGGACCCCCGGTTCGATCCGAAGCAGATCGAGGTGCTCGAATCGCCGCAGATGACGCAGGTGATCGCGGGACAGCGGCTGTTCGTGAGGATCATCGACGCGGACGCGGAGGTCGAGCGGGTCGACCGCAACGCACTCGCAACCGTGACGGCAGAACTGATCCGTAGCGCCATCATCAAGTATCGGGATCTGCGCCGGCCGGAACAGCTGCGAATGGGCGTGCTGGCGGTGCTGGTGGCGACCGCGATCCTGGCCGCCGTCGTGACGCTGATCCTGTGGGTGACGGGCTGGATCGGCGAGGTCCTGAAACGGCGCCTGCAGCCCAGGGTCGCGGGGATCAAGGTGCAGTCGCTGCAGCTAGTGCCGGGGTCGCAGGTCTGGGCGACGCTCGCGATGATCGGGCGCGGATTCCGCTTCGTCCTGGTGGCGCTCGCCGTTTATGTCTACGCGGAATACTCGCTGCTCCAGTTCCCGCAGTCGCGCGCGATGGGCGAGAAACTCGGCACCTACCTGATCGATCCGCTGGAGTCGATGGGACGCGGCTTCCTCGAGCAACTGCCGTCGCTGATATTCCTGATCGTCCTGTTCTTCGTCGTGCGCGTGGTGCTGCGCCTGCTGCACCTGTACTTCGACGCGATCGGCAGCAGGGTGGTTCACCTGGCGAATTTCGCGCCGGAATGGGCAGCGCCGACGTACCGCCTGGTACGGATCGGCGTGATCGCCTTCGCGCTGGTGGTCGCCTATCCGTACATACCCGGGTCCGGCAGCGAGGCTTTCAAGGGACTCTCGATCTTCTTCGGCGTGCTGATCTCGATCGGTTCATCGTCCTTCATCGCCAACCTGGTCGCCGGTTACGCGCTGATCTATCGCCGCGTGTTTGCCGTGGGCGACCGGGTGCAGATCGGCGACATCGTCGGGGACGTGCTCGACATGCGCCTGCAGGTCACGCGCCTGCGGACCAACAAGAACGAGGAGGTCATCATTCCGAACTCGACGATCCTGAACAGCATGGTGACGAACTACAGTACTTTTGCGGCGAGTCACGGCTTGATCCTGCACACGACGGTCGGCATCGGCTACGAGACGCCATGGCGCCAGGTCGAGGGCATGCTGCTGATGGCGGCGAAGCGCACGCCCGAGGTGT
>CAZXXM010000299.1:0-4709 GCA_964644715.1 uncultured Salinisphaerales bacterium | reverse complement strand
TCATGCTGGCGGTGAACCTCCCGGTCATGTTGTTGCTGGGTACGCGCGCGATGGGCGCCTGGCACGACTACTTCCGCCGCCTGAAGCGCGGTGAGATCGCGCGGCCACCACGGAAAGCAAACGCTCCCCGATGACGATGGAAACGCCACATCGAACGGCGGCCCGCACGGGCCTGCTGCTGATCAATCTCGGAACGCCCGAGGCGCCGACCGCCGGTGCGATCCGCCGCTATCTGCGCCAGTTCCTGTCGGATCGCCGAGTCGTCGAGTTCCCCAGGCTGGCGTGGCTGGCGATCCTGTACCTGTTCATCCTGCCGTTCCGTCCGCGCCGACTGGTTCACGCCTACGAAAAGGTGTGGACCGCCAGGGGCTCGCCGCTGCTGGCGATCTCCCGCGATCAGCAACGGGCGCTGTCGAACGCATTCGGCTCGGACATCGTCGTCGGCCTGGCGATGACCTACGGCGAGCCGTCGATCGAGCATGCCCTGACCGAATTCGAGAGCGCCGGCGTGCGGCGCGTCCTGGTGCTGCCGCTGTATCCGCAGTACTCCGGCACTACGACAGCGGCCGTGCTGGACGCCTTGTTCGCAGCGCTCGGCCGGCGCCGCTGGATGCCCGAGATCCGCACGATCAACAGCTACCACGACGACCCCGACCACATCGAGGCGCTCGCGACGAGCATCGAGTCCTGGTGGCAGGCGAACGGACGCGGCGGGCATCTGCTGATCTCGTTCCACTCCATTCCGCGGCGCTACGTCGAAGCGGGCGACCCGTACTTCTGCCAGTGCCAGAAGACCGCCCGCCTGCTGGCCGCGCGGCTCGGCCTGGAGAACGGCGCGTGGTCGGTGAGCTTTCAGTCGCGACTGGGCCGGCAACCCTGGCTGATGCCCTACAGCGACATCGTGATTCCGCAGTTGGCCGCCGAGCGCGGCGTGCGACGACTCGACGTGGTCTGCCCCGGGTTTTCGGCCGACTGCCTGGAGACGCTCGAAGAGGTCGCGATCCGCTACGCCGCCGACTTCACCGCCGCCGGCGGCGAGACCTTGCGCTACATCCCGGCGCTCAACGCGCAACCGGAGCACATCGCGGCACTCGCGGCGCTGTGCCGGCGGCACCTGCAAGGCTGGATCGATCGGCCAACGGAAGACCCGGGGGAGATCGCGATACGTCTTCAGCGTGTCGAGGCTCTCCGCCCGACGCTGGATTCGCCCCGCCTCCTGCGCTGAGGCAAGCGCCGTCGCCGACCGGCGCTACCGGGTGACGACCTCCAGGTCGACCCGGCGCGCTCCCGTCTGCGTCCGGGTCGACATCTCGATGCGATGGCGTGGCAAGCCCAGCGATGCGAGTCTGGCGCGGACGGTCGCCGCGCGACTTTCCGCAAGCTGCCGCGCGGAGGGATCGGTTTCGGTGGCGTCGATCCCGCTGACGACCGTCACGCGGGCATCCGCATCGGCGAGCATCGTCCGCGTTCCGTCCTGCACGAACGCTTCGATCGTCTTCACCGCATCGGCGTCCAGCACCGCGCTGTAGGGCGCGAAATTCACCGAGGCCTTGGACAGGCTGCGCGATGCCGACTCGGTGGCTGTCGGCGGTGGCGATGACCGCGGGACGGGCACAGCAGGCGGTGGCGGAGGTGCCGCTGGTTTCGGCGACGGCGGTGGCGATGGCGTTGGCGTCGTGGGTGGCGTTGCCGCGGCGGGGGCGACAGCCGGACGGGCGATCGGCGTCGCGGGATGCGGCGGCCCCCCGATTCGTTCGACCGGGATCCGCAGGGGTTCGGCCGGCCCCCGGCCCCGTCCGTCCACCACGCGCAGTTCGACACGGCAGTTGCGCCCCAGGCTCGCGCCGAAATAGCGCGGCTCGTTGGCGCCCGGCACGCGCATCGAGATGCGCTGCGCCGGCACTCCGTTGGCGATCAGAAAATCGCGCACCGCCCGCGCCCTCGCTGTGGCGATGCGTGCTGCGGACGCACCGTCCGATTTGGTATCGGCGTGACCGGACAGCACCAGCGTCGTCGACGGATGCTGGTCGAGCTCGGGCAGGAAATCGACGGCGCTTTGCTTGACGGCACGGCGCCCTGCCCAGGTCAGCTCGGATTCGCCCTCGTCGAAGTAGAACGTCCTGTCGGGCTCCGACAGCACAGGGATCTGTCCGGCTGCCGATGCCGGATCCGACGCGACGGGCGCCCGGGGTGCGGGCGCGGCCGCTCGCACCGCGGTGGCCGGAGGCGGCGGCTTCGGCGCAGCGGCCGTGGCACCACGGCTCACGGGGCCCGGTTTCTGGCGGCTGGCGCAACCCATCGCGTTCACCGCCGCGCCGGCCGGCGATCCGGGACAGCGATCGACGCCGTCCGCGACACCGTCGAGGTCTTCGTCCAGCGCGCAGCCCTTCGCATCCACCCTGGCGCCGACCGGCGACTGCGGGCAATCGTCGATCGAATCCGCGACGCCATCGGCGTCGGCATCGGGCCCCGGCAGGTTCGCGGCTTGCGCGATGCCCGCGAGGAGGCCGGCGAGCAGGCCTCCGACGACGACCACTGATCGGGTGCTCATGGAAGCGTGATCCGGTGAAGAAGGATGAGATTCGAATCGGGCAAATCGGCACCAACCTGAAGCCCCGCCGCGCAGGCGGGGCTCGCATCGCAGCGCGTTGCAGACGGCTTACTTCTCGCGGGCGCGGACCTCGGTGCGGCGGTTCAACGCGCGACCTTCGTCCGTCTCGTTCGTCGCCTTGGGCCGGGCTTCGCCGTAGGCCTGCACGTTCATCCGCCCGCCATCGACGCCCTTGCGCAGCAGATACTGCCTGACGACGTTGGCACGCCGCTCGGACAAGGCCTGGTTGTAGCCGTCGGTGCCGTCCCAGTCGGTATGGCCGGAGATGTCGAGCTTGAGTTGCGGATAGCTCTTGGTGAGGTCGTCGATCACCTTGGCCGCGTTGTCCAGCACGACCTTCGCGTAATCGGTCAGCTCGGACCTGTCGAACGCGAAATGCACGTCGTCGAACTTCTGGTTCGGATCGCCCTTTGCCGCCTTCTTCTCGACCGGGCAGCCCTTGTCGTCCACCGAGATTCCCTTCGGCGTTTCCGGGCAGAGGTCGGCGGTGTCGCAGATCCCGTCGCCGTCACTGTCGGCGCAGGCCGCTGCCACCTTCGCCGCCGCACTTCCCGGCTTGGCCCCCAGCGGCACCACGAAGCCCACCTTGAACACCGCCTCGCCGACGTCGTCCTGCGCCGAACCACGCAGCGAGTCCTCGTCGAAGAAGATGTGGCGGTAACGGACGTCGCCTCGCACGCCCAGCTCGAGGCCGCCGATGTCGAAGAATTTCATGAAGCCCAGGCCGACGTCGGCGAACGGATCGCTGGACGAATTGCCGCTGTTCTTGACGTCGGTCTGGATGCCGCCGACGCCGACGCCGAAGTACGGCGAGAAACGGGGATCGCGGCTGTAGAAGAACAGGCCGTCCACCTTGCCGCCGTAGTCGCGCATGCTCGAATTGCCGGTGTCGCGCGAATAATTGTGGCCGAACGCGGCGATCTCGAAACCCAGCCAGCGATTGATCGACTTGCCGACACTCAGCTGCAGACCCTTGCCTTCCGTGTAGGCGCGATTCGGGTTCCCCACCAAGTCGCCCCGGTCGTCTTCCTGCGCGACGTAGCTGAAAAGCCCGGAGACGTAGGGCCGCATTTCGCTGTAGGCGTCCTCTGCCTGCACCGGGGAGGCCGCCAGCATCGTCATCGCGGTCAGCCCGGCGGACGTCACTTTTTTCATGCTTCCCTCTCCCCTGCTTGTTTGAAAATCAAAACCGCAAATTCGGCAAGCAAATCAGCGAGGTTATTATAGGCGTCGCTTCGTTCGACACGATAATCCGGACGGCTGCCGCCATGCCGGATCGTCACTCGCGCGTCGCACCCACCCGCCCTGCTGGAGCCCTTGCGCGTGATCGAGTTCGTGTCCGACTACGGACTGTTCCTGGCCAAGTCGGTCACCCTGGTGATCGCGATCCTGCTGGTCGCCGCCAATCTGTTTTCGATGGCGCGCGGCGCACGTGCGCAAAGCGGCGCCAAGGGCCTGGAGGTGAACAACCTCAGCGACCGGCTGCGCGATCTCGCCGATACGCTGCGCGATGAAATGCTCGATCCGGCCGAGCGCAAGAAGCTCGCGAAGACGCGCAAGGCGGAGGAAAAGGCCCGCAGGAAGGCACAGGCCAAGGGCACCGCGCAGCGGCCGCGCGTCTTCGTCCTGAATTTCGAAGGCGATCTGCAGGCGCACGCGGTGGAAAGCCTTCGCGAGGAAGTCAGCGCCGTGCTCCAGGTGGCCCGGAAAGAGGACGAGGTTCTGCTGCGGCTGGAGAGCGCCGGTGGCGTGGTTCACGCCTACGGCCTGGCGGCCTCGCAACTCACGCGCATCCGTGCGCGTGGCCTGCGCCTGACGGTCGTCGTGGACAAGGTCGCCGCCAGCGGCGGCTACCTGATGGCCTGCGTCGCCGATCGCATCCTGGCGGCGCCATTCGCGGTGATCGGCTCGATCGGCGTGGTGGCCCAGATTCCCAATTTCAACCGTCTGCTGCGCAAGAACGCCATCGACCTGGAACTGCACACGGCCGGCGAGTTCAAGCGCACGCTGACCCTGTTCGGCGAGAACACCGACGCGGCCCGGGCCAAATTCCGCGAGGAACTGGACGAGACGCACGCCCTGTTCAAGAGCTTCGTCG
>CAZXXM010000298.1:2520-4725 GCA_964644715.1 uncultured Salinisphaerales bacterium | reverse complement strand
TGCATGATCATCAAGCCGTGGGGCTACGGCATTTGGGAACGCATTCAGGGCGAGCTTGATCGCCGCATTAAGGTCGCGGGGTGCGAGAACTACTACCACGCGGTGCGCCGCCCTGCGACCTGGCCGCTGGTCGCGCTGGGCCTGGTGCTGCCGCTGATCCTGATCCTTCTGTTTGTCCACTAGCGAGACTCGACGAGACCTCCTCCGATGCGACCCTTCCCGTTGCCGAAACGCACCCCGCTGTCCCTCGCCCTCTGCACGCTGTTCGCAGGCACGGCCCAGGCCGCCGATTTCAAGGTCGGCATCGAAGTGCCGCGCCTCGACGTGGCCGAATACCACCGGCCGTACGTGGCCGCGTGGATCGAGCGCGAAGACCGCAGCGTCGCCGCCAACCTCGCGGTCTGGTACCAGCTCAAGCGCGCCAATGCTGCGGCGGGCGCCCAGGCTCCGGCCGCCGGCGGTGCGATGCAGGCCGGCGCTGCCGAGGGCGGAACCAAGTGGCTGCCCGACATGCGCCAGTGGTGGCGCCGCACCGGTCGCGAACTGACGATGCCGGCGGACGGCATCAGCGGCGCCACGCGCGCCGCCGGCGTGCACGAGCTGAACTTCTCGTCCGGCAAGTCGCCGTTCCCGGATCTCGCGCCCGGCCAGTACAAGCTGATGGTCGAGGCGGCGCGCGAGGAAGGCGGCCGCGAACTGCTCGAGATTCCATTCACGTGGCCGGCGGCGAAGGCCGAACAGCTGAAGGCGCAGGGCTCGCGTGAGCTCGGTGCGCTGAGCCTCGACATCAAGCCCTGAGGAGACCCGTCATGAAGATCGCAATGAACAAGCTGGCGCTGGCGCTCGCCGTTGCCGCCCTGCCCTTCGCCGCGCACGCCCACAAGGGCTGGCTCGCACCGTCCAAGACCGTGCTCAGCGTCGGCCAGTGGATCACCGTGGACGCGGGAACCTCGACGGATCCGTTCCTGAAGGATCACAACGCGATGCGCCTGGACAATCTCGTCGTCACCGCGCCGGACGGCAGCAAGGTGCAGGCGGAGAACGCGAGCACCGGAAAGCTGCGCAGCACCTTCGACGTCCAGCTCAGCCAGGCCGGCACGTACAAGATCGCCGTGGTCAACCAGGGCATCTCCGCGCGCTGGGAAGAAAAGGGGCAGCGCAAGTCCTACCCGCCGCGCGGCCAGGCCTTCACCGCCGAAGGCTTCGCCAAGGAAGTACCGGCCGACGCCGAAAAGCTCAGCGTCACCGAGTCGCTGACGCAGCTCGTCACCTTCGCCACCGCCGGCAAGCCGAACGACACCGCACTCAAACCCACCGGCGTGGGCCTGGAACTCGTGCCGCTGCAGAGCATCACCGACCTCTACGTCGGCGAACAGGCGAAATTCCAGTTCCTGCTCGACGGCAAGCCTGCTGCGGACGTGGACGTCGAGATCATCGCGGACGGCGTGCGCTACCGCAGCTCGGTGGACGCGATCGAACTCAAGACCGACAAGGACGGCAAGTTCGCCATCGACTGGAAGACGGCCGGCCTGTACTGGATGTCCGCTTCGGTGAGCGATGAGAAGGCCAGCACGCCGCCGGCCAAGCAGCGTCGCACGGCCTACACGGCCGTCGTCGAAGTGCTCTCGCCCTGAGCGCGAATCCACTTCGTCGTCACGCGTAGCGCATGAACCGTGTCCTGATTCCGCAGCAGCTCACGCCGTCGGCCGCCAGTGCATGCGGCGACGCGTGCGAGCTGCGCGGCCGCACGATGGGCACGGACTGGCGCGTGCGGCTCTCCGGCGATCTTCCGCCGCAGAGCTGGCTGCGCCAGGACATCCAGCAGACGCTGGATCGCCTCGACGCGCAGATGAGTCACTGGGCGCCGGATTCCGATCTGGGCATCTTCAACCGGCGACCGGCCGGAACCTGGCAGCCGATTCCCGGTGCGTTCTTCGACGTGCTGCGCAGCGCGCTGGACGTCGCACGTTCGTCCGGCGGCGCCTGCGATCCCACGATGGGTGCGCTGGTGAATCTGTGGGGCTTCGGCCCGGCGGGCAAGCGCAGCGCACCGCCCTCCGAATCCGACATCGAGCAGGCACGCGCACGCTGCGGATGGCAGCGCCTCGAAATCGACGAGGCGAACCGCCGCGTGTTGCAGCCCGGCGGCATCGAGCTCGACCTGTCGTGCATCGCCAAGGGCTACGCGGTGGACGCGGTCGCCGA
>CAZXXM010000298.1:0-2420 GCA_964644715.1 uncultured Salinisphaerales bacterium | reverse complement strand
CGGCCTCGCCGCCCTCTTCGTCCTGCGGCAGGCCGATGGACGGACGACGGAGCACGTGAGCCGCGCGGCGACCGCGATGCTCGAATGAACGAGCGGCGATGGCGACCGGCGCTGCCGCTGGCCGGACAGGCCCTCGCGATGATCGCCCTGGTCGCGCTGGCGATCGTACTGTTCCGCTGGCACGGCCTCGACCTCCCCGACGTCGACGTGGGCACCGGGCGAACTCCGGCGGCAATCGCCTCGACCGGCGCCTATGTCGCGTTCTGCCTCTACTTCGTCGCGCGCACGCGACGCCGCCACGCGACGGCCTCGCGCATCGCGGCTGCCGCAACATCCGGTCCGGCGGACGAGGTGCTGATCCTGTACGCAAGCCAGACCGGAAACGCCGAGGCGCTGGCCACGAAGACCGCCGAAGCCCTCGCCGCCGGCGCCGGCATCCGCGTGCGCTGTGTGAGCCTGGGCGCGGTCGACGCCGCCGAGCTGAGCCGCACCGCGCGCGCGCTGTTCGTCGTCAGCACCACCGGTGAAGGCGACGCGCCCGACGACGCCTACGCCTTCGTGCGCGACACCCTGCAGCGCAAGCTCCCGCTGTCCGGACTGCACTACGGCCTGCTCGCGCTCGGCGATCGTGCGTACGAGAGCTTCTGCGGCTTCGGTCGTTCGCTCGATCACTGGCTGCGGGCGCAGGGGGCCTCGCCGCTGTTCGACACCGTGGAGGTCGACGACGGCGACGAAGGCGCGCTGCGGCACTGGCAGCACCAGCTCGGCTTGCTCGGCGGGCGCAGCGATGCCGCCGATTGGAGTGCGCCCGCCTACGAGGCCTGGCGCCTGGTCGACCGCCGCGTGCTCAATGCCGGCAGTCCCGGTGCCGCGGCGGTGCGCGTGCGCATCGAGCCACAGACCCCGGGCGCAGGGTGGGTGGCCGGCGACATCGTCGAAGTGCTGCCCGGACCCGCCGGAAGCGATCGGCCTCATCGTGAATACTCGATCGCTTCGATCCCCTCGGAAGGCGCGATCGAACTGCTGGTGCGGCAGGCGCATCACGCCGACGGAACGCCAGGCCTGGGCTCCGGCTGGCTCGTCACGCAATGCCCGGTGGGCGACCCGGTCTGGCTGCGCGTGCGGCGCAATGCCTCGTTCCACGCCCCCGGCGACGATCGCCCGATGATCCTGATCGGCAACGGCACCGGCATCGCCGGGCTGCGCGCGCATCTGAAGGAGCGGATCGCGCTGGGCCGGTACCGCAACTGGCTGCTGTTCGGCGAACGCACGCGGCAGCACGACCTGCATTTCGGCGAAGAGCTGCAGACCTGGCTCGCGCAGGGCCAGCTGTCGCGGCTGGACCTGGCGTTCTCGCGCGACGAGCCCGTCGGCGTCTACGTGCAGCATCGGGTCGTCAAGGCGGCCACAGCGATGCGCGAATGGATCGCGCAAGGCGCCGCGATCTACGTCTGCGGCAGCCTGCGCGGCATGGCGTCCGGCGTGGACGCGGCACTCACGCAGGTGCTGGGCGCCGAGAGCCTGGAACAGCTGCGCGTCGAAGGACGTTACCGCCGCGACGTGTACTGACCCCGTAGCCCGGACGAAGTCCGGGATTCGCACGTCTTGTGGAGAAACGTCCCGGACTTCGCCCGGGCTACGCGAGGGGGCGCTACTGGGGCTGTCCGAGCGTGACCTCGATCACCCGCTCCGCATCTCCCCGCCTCAGCTTCACGCTGACCGTGTCGCCCGGCTGATGGCGCTCCATCTGGTCGAGCATGTCGTCGAAGTTGCCGATCTCGGCATCGCCGATGGCGATGATCATGTCGCCGATGACGATGCCGCCGGTGCGCTCGCGCTTGAACGGCGTCAGACCGGCCTTGTCGGCAGGGCCGCCGGTCTCGACGCCGACGACGGCCAGGCCCTTGCCCAGGCCGAGCGACTCGTTGAAGTCGGGCGGCGCCGCCGAGACGCCCATCGTCGGACGCGTGACGCGGCCGTCCTTGATCAGCCGCGGCACGATGCGGTTGACCTCGTCGACCGGGATCGCGAAGCCGATGCCGGCGCTGCCGCCGCTGGGGCTGTAGATGGCGGTGTTGACGCCGATCAGGCGGCCGGCCGAATCCAGCAGCGGCCCGCCCGAGTTGCCCGGGTTGATGGCGGCGTCGGTCTGGATCACGCCGCGGATCGCGCGGCGCGTCACCGACGCGATCTGCCGGTCGAGCGCGCTGATGATCCCGGTGGTGAGCGTCTGGTCGAGCCCGAACGGGTTGCCGATCGCGAACACCTTCTGGCCGACCAGCAGGTCCTTCGACGTGCCGATGGCGAGCGGACGCAGCCGTTCGGCGGGCGCATCGATCTTGAGGACCGCGAGGTCCTTCTCGGGCTCCGCCCCCACGAACCGGGCGTCCCACGCCGAGTGGTCCTCGAGCGTGACCTGC
>CAZXXM010000297.1:0-4740 GCA_964644715.1 uncultured Salinisphaerales bacterium | reverse complement strand
GCCTCTTCGTCGCGATCGATGACCACCAGCGACGCTCCGTTGGCGAGCAGCCGCGATGCACGGGGGCTCTCCTGCGCGGCGCCGACCTGCGTGCGTTGCAGGCACAGCAGCTCGCGCGCCAGCAGCGCCAGGCCCAGCGCTCCCGGCACGTCGCGATCCGGGTGGACCCGCAGCTCGGCCAGCGATGGATCGCCGGCCATACGGTCCCACAGGGGCCCGTCGATCAGCAGGCCGGCCCCCAGCAGGGCCAGCAGGGCCAGCGCCGCCGGAGCGACGCTGAGCGCGGCGAAAACGCAGAGCAGCACCGACAGTCCCCAGGCGGCGCGGCGTGCGTACGGACGCGTCCACGGGACGAGCGCGAGCGGCAGGATCAGCCAGGCCGAGATGCGCAGCGTGGTTTCGATCGGCGGTATGGCGGACGGCAGCTTCACGAGCCAGCTTCCAGGCGGATGCGCCACTGGCGACGCGAGCAGGGCGGGCAGGCCACCCGGTGCGTCGGCCGCCAGCACCAGGCCGATCGGCAGCAGGCAGACGAACACCAGCAAGGCGATGCCCGGCCACGTCAGGTGCACCGGCCCGGGGCGTGCGCTGGCGAACGCGGCATCGACGCTCCAGCGCGCGTTCCACGGTAGCAGCAGGCCGAAGGCGAGCAGCGCCAGCGCGAGTGCGTCGGCGGTATCGAACATGGCCGGATGTCGCGCGATGGCGGAGACCAGCAGCACGGCCAGCAAGGGTCCGGCGAGACGGCTGCGCCAGCCGAGCGCGAGCGCGGCGGCGGCGAGGACCTGCATCGAGCACAGCAGGACGGCGAAGAACAGTCCGCCGTTGGCCAGGTGCAGCGACCAGCGCCCGGCCTCGAGTGCGCCGACCGCGAGATCGCGCGGCAACAAGCCGCCGTCGGTGTAGAGCAGGCCGGCATGACACAGGCGGCTCAGCGAATCGATCAGCAGGAAGATGGAGAGGCCGGCTCGCAGCAACGCGAGGCTGCGCAAGTCGACGGCGAGGCGGGAGCACAGCGGGTGGGCCGGGCTCGGAGCGGAAAGGATCATGAGAAGACGGAAAACGAGCGTCGCAAGGCTCGCCGCTTCCGCCCCAAACGGCAAGAGGCCAGCGCAGGCGGCGAGCGTTTCCGCAAGGCGCGCGAGGCGGATGCGACGAATGCCGGCCGGCATCGCCGAACGTGTCACGACCATCCGGACCGCGCCTGGGGCGAACGCTGAGCGATCGAGGCAAGGACGCGAATACGCCGGGTTTTTCCGCGGCCGGCGAGGCAGGCGGGTTAGACTCTCGCCGCCGAAAGCCTTCCGGTTTCAAACGCCCCATGCATGTTCGCGCCATCGCTGCCGCCCTGCTGTGGATGACCGTGTTTCCGGGCGTCCGCGCCGGTGAGTCGGACACCCGTTACATCAGCGATGAAACGGCCATCACCTTGCGCGAAGACAAGGGTGTGAGCGCCCCGGTCGCCGCACTGTTGAAATCCGGAGCCAAGGTGCAGTTGCTCGAAGCCGATGCCGCAAGCGGCTATTCGCGCGTGAAGGTTGCGCCGGGCCGCGAGGGCTGGGTGCTGACGCGTTACCTGTCGACCGAACCCGCTGCGCGCGAACGTCTCGCGGACGCGCTCACCGAGTTGTCGGAACAGCAGGCGGCCGTGCGCAAGCTGGAATCCGAGAACGCCCGGCTGCGCGAGTCGGTCCGCAAGGACGACGCGAAGGCGGCCGCCGAGGCGCCTTCGTCCGAGCCGGTTCAGGACGGGTCCCTGAGCCAGAGTTCCGACGCGGTGCTGATGGGCACCGGCGCCGGCCTGTTCATCGTCGGCCTGCTGACCGGCCTGCTGATCCCGATGGTCCGGCGCAGCCGGCCGCAGAGGACCTGGGGCACGCCGTCTTGAGCGCGCTGGCAGGATTGCCCGGCGCCGGAGAATCCGCGCTGGGCACGCTGGGAGGACCTGCGGGCGATCTCGAATGCCTCGTCGCGGTTCCCCGCGGCGAGATCCGGGGCATCGCCGTGGTCTGCCATCCGCATCCGCTGTACGGCGGCGCCATGAGCAACAAGGTGGTCTACGCGCTGGCTACAGCCGCGCTCGCCCAGGGCCTGATCGCGGCGCGATTCAATTTCCGCGGGGTCGGCCAGAGCCAGGGCGCCTACGATTCGGCACGCGGCGAGACCGACGATGGTCTGGCGGTCGTCGACTGGCTGCGCGCGCAGCAGCCGGGCCTGCCGCTGCTGTTGTGCGGGTTCTCGTTCGGGGCCTACGTGAGCCTCAAGATGGCTGCGACGGCGCGCCCGGCTGCGTTGATCAGCATCGCTCCGCCGTTCGGCCGCTACTTCGACGACGCGACACGGCCAGCGCATCCCGCCTGTCCGTGGCTCGCCGTGCATTCGCGCGACGACGATACGGTGGCCTACGACGAGACCGCGGCGATCCTGCGTGATTACGATCCGCCGCCGGTGCTCGTCACCGTCGACGGCGCCGGTCATTTCTTCCACGGGCGCCTGCAGGACATCAAGGACGCCGTGGCACCATTTCTGCGCGGGCTGTTCTGATCAAGGGCGTTGGGGCAGGCCCGGGGTGCATCGTGTCGCCTCGTCCCTATACTGGTGCAACCTGACCCCTGGAGCCGACATGCGCCAACTTCCCGCTCTTGCCCTGACTTCGCTGATCCTGCTGTCTCCCGCTGCACAAGCGGTCGATTTCGACTTCGAGATCCAGCCGGGCGCGACGCAGCAGGACTTCAGGGCCGCCGTCAAGGACGTCGCCGCGATCCTGAATTCCAAGTCGCTGACCCCTGCGGAGCCTTACGGCGTGACCGGTTTCGGGCTCGGCGTGTTCGCCTCCTATGTCGAGACCGACGATCCGCGCGCCTGGCAGCGCCTGACCGGCGAAGACATCGACGAGATCGGCCTGGTGGGCCTGGTGGCGCAGAAAGGCCTGCCCTTCGGCATCGACCTGGGCGCGAGCTACGCCTGGGTCCCCGGCGCGGACGCCAAGCTGTTCGGCGCCGAGGTCCGTTACGCGCTGCTCGAAGGCGGCGTGGCCACGCCGGCGATCGGGCTGCGTGGCAGCTATTCGAAGCTGAGCGGCATCGACGACATCGACAACGATTCGTACGGCCTGGACGTCTCGATCTCCAAGGGCATCGGGCCGCTGACTCCGTATGCCGGCATCGGCCACGTGTGGAGCAAGTTCGAGGTCGATCCGCAATTCGGGCTGGACGACGAGGACGTGGACGAGACGCGCTTCTTCCTGGGCCTGCGCCTGTCGGCGCTGTTCGGCATTACGCCCGAATACGAGCGCATCGGGGATCGCGACGTCTTCAACCTGCGGGTCGGCTTCGCGTTCTGAGCCGGGCGCCGCAAGGTCGTTCCCACCGAAGCGCCGGCCACCGGCTCAGGACCTGATCGATGTGGAAGCGCTGGCTGTCCCGGCTCAATGCGCCGGAGTCCGAGGCACATCCTCCGCGCGAGGTGGCGATCGCGGTGTTGCTGCTCGAATGTGCGCGCGCCGATTTCGAGAACCAGCCGGTGGAACTGCAGACGGTCCGCCAGGCGCTGCGCGAACAGTTCGCGCTGAGCGACGCGGCGCTCGAAAAGCTCGTCGGCGATGCCGCGGCGTCGGCGCGCGAAGCCGTCTCCTTCCACGGCCCGGTGGCGCGCCTGAACGCCGAACTCTCGCAAGACGAGAAGCGTGGGCTGATGCACTGGCTGTGGCGCGTGGCCGCGGCGGACGGCCGTGTCGATCCGCAGGAGGAAGGCCTGCTGCGCAAGCTCGCAGACCTGCTCTACGTTCCGCACGCCGATTATCTGCGCGCCAAGCTGGCGGCGACGGACGGCGGATCCGCTTGAACCTGCGAAAGCCGGGCTGGTTCGAGTCGCTGGCGGTTCGGGGCAAGCTCGGCGCCGTTTTCGGTGTGCAGCTGGCCGTGCTCAGCCTGGGCACGATCGCGGTGCTCGTCGCGCTCACGCACATGCGCGAGGCGCGGCAGTGGACCGATCACACGCATCGCGTCATCGAGCAGATCGAGGCGATGCGTGGTGAGGCGGTGGAGCAGCAGACGGGTCTGCGCGGTTACATCATCACCGGGCAGACGCGCTTCCTGGAGCCCTACCGCTACGGCGTCGTCGAGTTCGAGAACATCTCGCAGCGGCTGAACGAACTGATCCGGGACAATCCGGCGCAGTACGAGCGGTATTCGCGCGTGATCGCGCTGATGGCGGAATGGCAGAACGAGGTCGCCGTCCGCGACATCGCTTACGTCGAGAACGAGGCCACCCGCCACCTGGCGGTGGAGGCCACCGCGAGCGGCTCGGGCAAGCGCCGCATCGACGCCATCAAGAAGCTGTGCGAAGAGATGATCCGCGAGGAACGCAGCCTGCTGGAACTGCGCTCCGGCGCCATGCAGCGTGTCGAGCACCTGCTGTTCGGCCTGATCGTGGGCCTGCTGCTGGTGGGCTGGCTGACCGGGGCGTACGCGGTGGTGCTGATCAATCGGGTGCTCGGCGCGCCGCTGACGCGGCTCACGGATCTGGTGCCCCGTCTGATCACCGGAGAGTCGGTCGACGTGCCGCATCTCGAGCGGCGCGACGAAGTGGGCACCCTGGCCAAGGCATTCGAGCGCCTGCGTGATGCGAGTGCCGAGCAGCGTCGCGCCGACTGGGTACGCGAGCACTCGGCGCGGGTGCTCGGCGCCTTGCAGCATTGCGACAGCGACTCTGCGTTCGGCGAGACCCTGATCAATCGCC
>CAZXXM010000296.1:4360-4744 GCA_964644715.1 uncultured Salinisphaerales bacterium | reverse complement strand
TCGCGAGCATTGAACTGGTCGAACAGGCTGTAAACGTAGGTTTCCTGGCCGTCCTGCATCAGGCAGTACGTGCGGTAGATCAGCTCGTCCGGGTCGCGGAAGCTGTTCCAGTCCTTGTGCTTCAGCGGACTGCCGTTGCGGTGCTGGACGTACCAGCGATTCATGAACACGTTCGGATCGAGCTCGTACGGAGCAGCCGAGCCGGGACGGTCGTTGTACTGGAGGTTGACCGAAACGATCTCGTATTCGCTGGGCTTGCGCCGGCGAGCCGCGAGATGGCTCCAGGTCTTGAGGGGCGTGAGAACTTCAACGTCGCTCATGTCAATTTCCTAGAAAGTCTTTTCGAAGTAGAAGCGGATGTACTCTTCCGCGTTGTCGATGCGT
>CAZXXM010000296.1:0-4350 GCA_964644715.1 uncultured Salinisphaerales bacterium | reverse complement strand
TCGATGCGTCCCGAGAAGGAGCTGAGCTCGACTTCGAGATCACGCATCTGGAACGGCTGTCCGAGCATTTCCTCGATCGTCGCGCGACGCAGGATCATTTCGCCGTCGGTCGAGATCCGCACATAGGCGACCTTGTCGTCGATCGCGATCACGCGTTCCGGGTTGTCGACCTCGGCGGCTTCGGCAACGGCCTTGGCCAGCGCGCCTTGCCGAAGCACGGGACCAACGCGATTGTTGAGATGTGCGGTGCTGATATCGTTGCTGCTCACGGGCGGCCTCAGGTTGCGGAAAACAGGGGCTTGATGCCCTCGACCTGGACGAGCACCTCGCCGTTCTCAATCTTGATCGGGTAGCGGGCGAGCTGCGTGTGGTCCGGGTTGACGCCCTTTCCGGTACTGCCGCAGAAGCTCCACTGGTGCGCGCGGCAATGAACTTCCTTGCCATCGAACTTGCCTTCGATCAGCGGGATGTCCTGGTGCGGGCAGGCACCCTGGAACGCACAGGGCTCTCCGCCTTCCGGCCAGACCACCAGCACTTCTTCGCCGTCGACCTCGAAGGCTTCCATTTCGCCTTCCCAGAGATCATCCAGCTTGCAAACCTTGTGAAATGTCATGGCAGATGCTCAGTGACGCGGCTCGCGAAGGTTCGCGGTCGAGCCTTCCCAGTAGATCTCGACGCATTCCATCGGACGCAGGCCGGCGTCGGCAACCTTCAGGTCGCGCGCAAACGGCTCGCTCGCGCCCTGGCGGCGCACGCGCAGCACGCCCGGACGGGCTTTCACTCGACGACCGACCGAATGCACGGCAGCCGCAGCGGCAACTTCGTCCATGTTGTTTTCGGTATCAACAGCAACCAGCTGGAGAACGAAGTCCTCCTGAAAATTCGATGTCAGCGGAAACAGAGCCATCGCGCTCTCTCCTCCTAAATGTGCAGTCGTGTTTGTTGTAGTTGACCTGAGCGGTCACCGGCGGGCAGCGCCCGCCGGTGACCGTGGCAACGTGCGAGATCAGCTGGCCTTCTTCAGGCGCTCGGCACGGACTTCCTCGACCCACGCGAAATTCAGCGCGTCGTCGCCCATTTCGCCCGGTGCCAGACTCATGTACTTCAGTGCACCGCCCAGGTCCGGCGG
Organism: uncultured Salinisphaerales bacterium; assembly: GCA_964644715.1. Lineage (GTDB taxonomy): Bacteria > Pseudomonadota > Gammaproteobacteria > Nevskiales > Nevskiaceae > Panacagrimonas. Next base: position 3,221 of record CAZXXM010000296.1, on the reverse strand, counting down.
CTGGATCTGGCCATCGAGGAAGCGGTCGACCAGCGACTGATGATCCTTGTAGCGGCCCGGCTCCTGCTCGAAGACCCAGCGGCAGCCTTCCGAACAGAAGTGATAGTCACGACCCGCGTAGGTCAGCGGGAAGTCGCGCATCGTCCACTTCGGACCCGGCGTGTAGTTGATCGGCAGCTGGCACATGTTGCACACCACCGGCAGGGTGACCGGCAGCGTCTGGTCTTTCTTATCGTCGAGGACGTTCTGCGTGATGACATCCCAGCAATGGCCCCAGGTGTCGTTCCAGCCCGGGTATTTCTCCTCGAGCCAGGCGCGCTCCTCCACCGAGACACCCGCCGGCGGGTTCCACCACACCGTCGGGCGCCAGAACCAGACGCCCATATGCATGCCGTGGTGCTGCTGGTCGATCTCGCGCAGGAACTCGTCCCAGAACCAGGGCTTGTCGAGCCCCAGATCGAGCAACGAACGCTCGAACTGGCCGACGATCCATTCCTGCATGAACTCCTTGAACGACTGCTTGCGGTGTTCGAGCGGCGTGTAATAGTCCATCGCGGGGCCGGTGAGGATCGCAAACAGCTTCCACGCGCGCCAGATGGAGATGTCCACCATCTTCTGCGCCTCGGCCTTCTTGCCGTTCTTCACCAGGATGGCGACCAGCGGGCCGCCGATCTGCGCATGGCGCGATTCGTCGGTCTGGATGCTCGAGATCAGGCTGGAGAAGGTCCAGTCGCCCGCCTCGGCCGCATCGGCGGCCAGGCCCAGGAACTGCATGTTCGTGAATCCCGTCTCGAACGCGAATGTCAGCATCAAGCCGACGCCTACGGCGCCGCGCGTGACCATCATGTCGTCGAAGAAATGGCGCGCCGCGATCATCGCCCACTCGTTGGTGTCATAGGCTTTGAACGCCCAGTCGAACTGGCGATCCTTGGAGACGTACTGGTGCGGGAAGAACAACTGGAGCTGGCTGTGCCGAATCTCGTCCATCATCCCGAACGTGGCCATGTTGCGCATGCCGGGGGCTCGGCCGAAGCGGACCATGCGGCACTCGGCGCTGGAGGCCGAATACTCGCCGCGAGCGATGGCGCCGAAGTGCGATTTGAGGACCGACAGCCAGCCGGGCGAGGCGTTCTCGTAGATCTTGCTTCGCTCCAGCGCGGCTTTAACCGAATACGCGGCTGCGTCCTTCTCGCGCTGCACCTTCACGTACTCCGGGTACGTGGTCTTGTAGGGCTCGTCGTACTCCTCGAAGGCTTCGACCGGCAGCCCCAGAGCACAGGTCAATTCCTCGGGAAACATCTCGCTTTCTGGAACGTACTTCGGCGTCCAGTTGGTGTTACGCGCGATCTCGTACCACTCCAATCTGCCAAGGTTTGCCATTGTCTTCTCCTCTCCTATCGTCAGTGCGGGGCATCGAGCCGCACATCGGCGGTCGCGCTCCGGATCGAACTGCCCGATGCAGCCTTCACGAGTCGCACGTGACCGCCGCAACGTGAATTTGTATTTGCCGCGATTTCCAGGCCCCGCATCTTCGATGCAGGGCCATTCATCCCGTCCGATCACCCCAACCGCGGAAGTGATCGAACTGCCCGAAGTTTTTTTGCCGCCCCGGAAGCTCGACGCTCACGAAGCACGCCTTCGCGGTGTGAGCGCACACGTCCTGCTACGGCGAAGCGATCGTAGCCCAACGAAATATGCGGGCGTAGCAATGTCACGAATTGAGCTCATCAGCCCGCCGAATATAGGGACACCCCTCGCCCCGGCCTTATCCCCCGCGTGGCTGACGGCCATGCACTCCGACCAGCCAACCTGTCGTAACGGCAGGTTGGCGCCGCCGAAGCATTTACTCACGACCGGTTCCTGCAGACGAGGAGCCTCCCCTTGCCGCGCAAATAATCCCTATCACCAGGGCGCGGTTCCCTCTCCGCGAGGAAGGTGGAGACTTGGCGCCGATGGCCGAGAACCGCGGCCACGAGAACCGCGCCATAGAAATGCGGCCGCGCCCGGCAAAGGGCAGGAACTATCGGAGGGAATCAAATGATGGAGCCGTTCATGCCCGCCCGCGACGTCTCGCGCGCCAGCGAGCCGCCCCCGGAATTTGCCTTCGCCGGCCGCCCCAGCGCGCCCGAAAGGTGTCATCCACTCACCCGAGTCCATTACATCGTGGAGACGGTGTTGGCGCAGCCGGCGTCTTCGGAATTCCCCTCGAACCGCGCCATCGACCCACGCGTCATTCGCGCGGCCGTCCTACAGTGCCTGTACTCGTTCGGGTCTAGCGAACACTTAATCGAACACCTTCGCTACAACGTCCTCTACCGATGGTTCGTCGGCCTCCCCGGCAACGAGCATCCCTGGAGCGCCGCGAGCTACGACGATGCCCTTCAAAGGATGCTGAATTCGATCGAAGGCGCTGGAACCCTGCGCACCGCCCTGATCAGGGCCCAGGCATCCGCCGCTCTTTCGCCGGACCGCTTTCGCATCGACCGGGCGTTGTTCGAGGACTGGACGTCGATCCACGATTCCGCCGCGGAGGAAGACCCCTCTCCCGCTCCGATGGTCGATGATCCGCGACGCGCAAGGCTGGACTGGGCGCGCGACATCATCCTGAGAAGAATCGGCGATGAGGACCTGACGCCCGATTCCATTGCGACGGAAATGTGCATGTCGCGTCGCGCACTCTTTCTCCTGTTCGAGAAGCATGGGCTGACTCCGACACGCGTGATCCGGGACCTCCGGCTCGATCACTGTCGCCGACTGCTGCTCGACGCCCGTCATCGTCAGCGCAAGATCACGGACATCGCACTGGACTACGGGTTTGCCAACCTCGGAACCTTCTCCCGGCAGTTCAAGGATCGATACGGCGTCTCGCCGGTCGAGTTCCGCTTCGGTGAGCGCGGCAGCGTGGCAAAGCACGGCGTCCAGCGATACTCCTGCTACGCCGAGGCCGCAGGTATTTCCTGACGAAAGCCTGATCCCTGTCCTAAGGCCCGGACGCGATCGTCTCCGAGAACAGTTCGAAGATCATCCGTCGCAACCATTGATTGGCAGGATCGCGGTGCAGCCGTGCGTGCCAGAACATGTCGGCCGAATACTCCGGCAACGTGAGGGGATGGGCGCCGTACGCCAATCCAAAAGGGCCAGCCAGCATTTCCACCATTCGCAGCGGCAGCGTGGCCAGGAGATCGGTTGCCTGGAGAATGTTGCCGACCGCATAAAAATGC
>CAZXXM010000295.1:0-4757 GCA_964644715.1 uncultured Salinisphaerales bacterium | reverse complement strand
CGCCGGCTCCGATCCATCCGGAAGAAGGGCTTCGTCACCTCGTCGATCGCGGCCTCGGGAATCCCGACGCCGTCGTCGACGACCTCGACCCGCGTCCCTTCGGCTTGGCGTTGTGCGCGCAGACCGATCCGGACGCCCGACGCGTTGTGACGGATCGCGTTCTCCACCAGGTTGACGATCAGCTGCGTGACGAGCGCGCGATCCGCGCACAGCGGCACGTCGTTGCCGAGGTCCAGGTACAGGCTCTGGCCACGACTCGCGGCGACCGGCTCGAACGTCTCGTGCAGGCGCGTCATCAGCTCCGAGAGGTTGAAGGCCTTCGGCTGCAAGGGCGAGCGACCGGACTCGAGTTCCGCGATGCGGAGCAGCCCGGCGAACGTGTCCAGCGCGCCGTCGAGCGAGTGCATGGCGCCTTCGCAGAGCGCTCGGGTGGACGGCTCCTGCGTCTGGTCGATCAGCGATTCGAGCTTCTGCCGGACGACGCCGAGCGGAGTCCGCAGGTCGTGCGCGATGTCGCTCGATACTCGCCGCGATTCGGCGACCAGGCCTTCGATCCGGCCCAGCATCCGATTGATCTCGACCGCGACCTGCTCGAAGTCGTCGTTTCGTCCGCTGAGCGGGATGCGCTCGGAAAGCTGCCCCTTGCCCACGGCCTCGGCGGTGCGTCGCAGATGCTCGATGCGGGTGAGGAAGCGGCGGCTGAGCAGGACACCGACACCCAGGCCGATGAGGGTCAGCGCCAGCACCTGCAGCAAGGTGGTGCGCCGCAGCGCGTGGCCGAACTCCTCCAGGCTGCGCGCCTCGGCCGCCACGCCCAGACGGAAGCCGTCGCGCAGCTCGGTGACCAGCAGAATGACCTCGGGTCCGCCGGTGCTTTCGATGTGGTGCCATCCCGCCGGAGCCGGAAGTTCGAGGCGATCGAAGACGCGCACGCCCTGTGCATTGGCCAGGGTGTAGAACAGACGCGGCGAGGGCGCGCGCTCGAGGCGTTCGCCGATGTCGTGGCGCAGCTCTTCGATGCCGTTGTCCTGGTAGTCGCCGTAGAGATAGGCGGTCTCCGCCAGGATCCGCTCGCGCAGCTGCTCTTCCATCGACGCGCGCACGCCGTAGTAGACGACGCTGCCGTAGATCAGCGCGCCGGCGCCGAACAGTGCTGCCGTCAGCGCCGTCAGGCGAAAGCCGCTGCTCCGGAGCAGCCTAGGGAGCGGCATCGAGCTGATAGCCCGCGCCGCGAACGGTTCGAATCAATTCGCGATCGAAGCCGCGATCCACCTTGGAGCGCAGGCGACTGATGTGGGTTTCGACGATGCTGGTCTTGGGCTCGAAATGAAAATCCCAGACGTTCTCGAGCAGCATCGTCCGCGTCACCACCTCGCCCTGGTGGCGCACCAGGTATTCGAGCAGGCGAAACTCGGTGGGTTGCAAGCTCAGCGCACGGCCAGCGCGATGCACCGTCCGCTTCGACAGGTCCATTTCGAGATCGCCGGCTTGCAGACGCGAGTCCGGTGACGTGGTGCCGCGCGGACGCCGCAGGATCGCGGCCACCCGGGCCCGAAGCTCGGAGAACGCGAACGGCTTCACCAGATAATCGTCGGCGATCTCCAGGCCTTCGACGCGATCATCGAGGCCGCCGACCGCCGTGAGAAAAAGGGCCGGCGTGTCGTTGCCGCCGGCCCGCAACATCTTCAGCACCGTCAGCCCGTCCGGCGCCGGCACCATGCGATCGAAGACCAGCACGTCGTAGGCGCCGCCGGTGGCCATCACCAGGGCGTCGCCACCGTTCTCGGCGCAGTCGACGACCGCACCGTCTTCCCTGAAGCCCCTCACGACGTACCGGGCCGTCTCCGCGTCGTCTTCGAGCAGCAGTACACGCATCGTCGTCGTGGGCGCCTGGATCAGGAGAGCGTGGCGGGCGTCGCGCCCGCCTCAGTCATTATCGCGATCTTCGCGCGAGCCCAGGACTTCGCCGGTGACGGCGTCGATGCGGACGTCGTAGGTGCGGTCTTCGCGGACCACCGACACCTCGTACTCGGGGCGGAAGCTGTCGTCGTCGATCCCCGCCTCGTAGGCCTGGCCGCCCTGGTGACTCTCGGCTGCCTGGATGGCCTGCACCAGGGTGATCTTGGACTCCTTGAGGGCGCGCACGTCGTCGCGATCGGCGACGGCGGTACCGGCCCACGCGATACCCGCGGCCAGGAGCAGCGAAGCGCTTGCGGTCGAAATTTTCATGATCGGAATCTCCAGTGGTTGCGTCGTGCTTCGAAGTGAAGCCGTGCACCTACCCTATCGATCAGCGGGTTGTGGCCCGCTGTCCCGATCCATACGGATTCGTAATGTTCGATGAAACGCTGCGGAGGTCGGTCGCGATGCGGCTAGGCCTGCAGCGCGACCGGCAATGCGAACAGGACCGGTGGGCGGGCATGCAACGCGAATTCCACGGCGCGCACCGCGTCGCCGACCGTGACCCACTGCTGCTCGGCTCCCGGTTCGAAGACGACGCGAAACGCCGCTTCCATCGCCATCGCCAGGCTCGTCATCTCCAGCGCGTCCAGCTGCAGGTCGTCGACGAACTCGGTCGACGCGCTCAGCCGTCCGGGAAGCGTGGCGAGTTCGCCTGCGATGATCTTTACGGCGCGTTGCGTGACGTCGTTCATGGCGGGCTCCCAAGGGCAGCGTGTTTGTGAGGGCGGCGTATCGGTCCGCTCCGGTCGCCTGCCGCCAACTTCCTGGCCGGCGAGGCGCGATTCGCAGATCAAGAACGAGGCCAAGGCTAAGCGCTTGATGTGACGATCAGCGGGTTTTCCGCGGCCCGCATTCGGCCCGGGTCGGTGACGCGGAGGCATCAAATTGCACGAGCGCCGCGCTCTACAGCCGGATCTGGCCTCGATAGACGCCGGGCTTCACCGCCTTGCGCTCCGGCGAGTCGTTCTCGATCGACACATCGCCTTCGAACACGGCGCCGGAATCGAAGGCCACGAGGCCCGAGACCTTGAGGTTGCGGCAGTGCTTCAAGGAGGGAGCGCCGTTGACGAGCGCGGCGTCGAGCTGATCGACGAGCTTGTAGTGGTCGTCGAGATCGACCCTGGGCGGCACGCCGCCGCAGTCGGCGACCAGGCCCACGGTGCCGTCCTCGCGGACCTCGTAGGCATCGGAGCGCAGCGTGAGCAGGTCGGCGGTGGTCTTGACCGGCGCGAAGCGCGAGCGCGGGACGTCGATGGCCATCGCATCGTCGAAACACTCGATCGCGGCGCCCATCGCGGATTCGAGCTGGTAGACGGGGGTGGATTTCTTGTCGCGCGGGTCGACGGTCTTCTTGTTCTGGATGACCGGCAACGGAAGAAAGCCGCCGGATGCCGCGAGCACCCGGGCGAGCACGTCGAGGCGGAGCCAGAGATTGTTCGTGTTGAAGTAGCGATGCTTCGCGATGTCCTGGAACGCGTCGATGTCTTCGTCGGGGCACTGCGCCGACTCGCGCAGCAGCAATTTGCCGTCCGCCAAGGCCAGGTGCCCGCCCTTGCGGTCGGACGGCGTGCGCGCGGTGACTTCCATCGCGAACGGCGCACCGGATTGGCTGAACCACTTCAGAAGCCGGGGATCGAGCGTGGCGCCGAGGTTGTCGGAGTTGGAAACGAACAGGTACTTCACGCCCGCCGCGAGCAGGCGATCGAGCGCGCCGGAGCCGGCGAGCACCGGATAGAGATCGCCATGGCCGGGCGGGCACCATTCGTTTTCCGGGTTCGCCGGCCACGACGCAGGTTCGAGCGTGGAGACGGCGATCTTCGGCGTCTTGTTCTGCATCAGTTCGATGTCGTCCGCGCGACCGAGCTCGGGATGCCGGGCGAGGAAGGCGCGCGTGTCCTCGCTCGTGCTGAAGCTGTTCATCAGCAGGAAGCGGACGTTGGCGCCGCTCGTGGCGCGGAAATGCAGCACCTGCTGCGCGATCAGGTCGAGGAACGTGACGCCGGGACGCACTTCGAGCAGGGACTTGGCCTTCTCCAGGCCCATGCTCGTGCCCAGGCCGCCGTTGAGCTTGAGGATCGCCGCCTGTGCGAGCAGCGAGGCGGTCTCGCCAGCCGAGGGCTCGGGCAGATCGTCCGCACGCGGCAGCGACGTCACCGGCGCAATCGCGCGCTCGGGGAGCATCGAGGTCTGCCGGGCGACGAGCTGCGCGTAAGCGCGCTCGAAGGCCTTGATCGCCGGCTCGTTGACGCCGGCGGCTTCCATTTTCTGACGGAACGATTCCATGGGTTCTTCGTGGGCAAGAATTTTCGCGGCACAGACTACCTTCGAACGGCAGGGGCCGCCGGCAGGTTTCGGACCCGGGATCGGCACCTCTGCTGTCAGGTCCGGGCCCTCGTGTGACGAGGACGAACCCACGCCGCGACGGCGTTTCGCGCGTCGGCGGCGAAGCCTCTGCGCGCAGGTAGAATCCCGGCCTTCTCGAACGCTGTGCAGGTCCTTTCATGTCGTTGCTCTCGCGCTGGTTTCGCAAGGCTTCACCGCCGTCGTCAGGACCGGCTTCGAGCCTGCGGGAGGCGCCCTCGAAAAAAGCGGAGGAGGCCCGTTCCAAACCGAGCGCGGCCGATCGCGCGCTCGCCGCGGCGGCCGAGGAAAACGCCTTGCAGTCCGCCATCGCCGCAGGCGACGTCCAGGCGGTGGCCCGGCTGGTCGTTTCGGGTTCATCGACGAAGATTCGCCAGGCGGCGGCCGAGGCCATCGAAGATCCGGAGCAGATCCGGCAGCTCATCCGCGACGTC
>CAZXXM010000294.1:1167-4772 GCA_964644715.1 uncultured Salinisphaerales bacterium | reverse complement strand
CTGCAGGTCGGCCAGCCAGCGCACCATCGCATCGAAGGAGACGTCTTCGAACCAGACCCGGACCTCGCGATCGCCTTCCGGCTGGATACGCGTAGGCTCCTTGCCGAGCGATCCCTGCTTGCTCGCCTGGTCGACGGCGGCCATCAGTGACAGGCCGCGTCCGGCTGTCGCAGCGGGATTGCGCCCGTTGGAAGCCTGCAGCTTGGCCGCCGCTTCTTCCAGCTTGACGGCGATCGAGCGGGCGGAGGCCAGGGAGCTCTCGCGCTGCTGATGCGCCTTGGTCATCGGCTCCCATATGGCCAGATAGAGGACGACGAACAAGAGCACGACGGCGCCGACGCCGACGATCCAGCGCTCGCGCATCTGCAAGGCGAGGAAGCGTTCGCGTGCACGCGCGGACTGCGCCTGGAGGCTTTGAACGGCGCGTTTCATGCCCGGCTCAAACGGGCGCGGATCTGGACCGCTCCCGACTCCGCGTTGGCGGATTGCACTTCGAGCGCGGCACCGGGACGGCTCGAGAACCAATTGCGCAGACCTTCGAGCACCTGCAGGTCGGTGGCGGTGAATGAAAGGAACAACGAACCCTCGCGATATTGCAGGCCTGTGAGCTTGAGTCCCGGACTCGCGGCAAGTGCCTGCGCGAGCGGTTCGAACAACGGTAGCGGGCCGTTGGCACCGGAGCCGGCGCTGAGCGCGCGCATCTGCTGATCGAGCTGGGCCGACAGATCGACGACGCGTGTCTGATCAGGAAAGAGCTGCTGGAAACGCGCGATGTTGGCATCGTCCTGGCGGCGCAGTTCGGCGGCGAGGCTCCAGCTCTGGACCACGTAAGCGGCGGCGCCCACGGCGATCCACGCCAGCAGCAGGGCGGCGGCGAGGCGCCAGGGCTTCCACAGCCGTTCGATGTCACGGCTTTGCGCGTAAGCGCCTTGCAGAAGGTTGATCGCCTGCTCGGGCTTGAGATTGGCCGCCAGCGCCGTCAGCGCGCTGGGCTGCGGAAGCAGCGTGACCGGCCAGTCCAGCCGCGACCAGTCGACCCGCGCTTCGCCCGCCACCTGCAACCGGAGCGGATGCGACTTCTCCGCGTCGGCCATGCCCAGATAGCTGGCCAGATCCTCGGCCGAACAAGCGAAGCCTGACCATTCTCCGCTGCGCACCACGACCTGTTCGCCGTCGGCCAACGCCGACCACGCGCCGTCGGCCGCAGGCAGAGGCAGGGCCAGGGTTTCCGGGACCACGAGATCGGGTTGCAGCCCGCGCGTGCGCAGCAGCGCCAGCACGCGGATCATCCGCGCCCGGGAAATGATGGCGACCGGATGACTGCCGTCGTCGCGCCGCGTTCCGATGGCGAAGTGCAGACTCTCGACGTCCTCGGCGACCTGGTCTTCGAGTGCGTAGCGCACGGCCTGGAGAACCTTGGAAGGTTGCTTGACCGGAACCTTCACCATGGCCAGGCGTACATCCGAAGCAGGGAGGAACACGACGACGCGCCGCCCGGCGAAATGGCTGCGTTCGGTGGCCTGTTCGAAGCTGCCGTGTTGCGCGCGCAAGGACCGCGGATCTGCCGCGGCGGTGCCGTAGTCGCAAACGGATTCCGGCGTTTCGCCGAGTCGCAGGTAGAAAGTTTCGCGCACGCCCGGCGACCGTTGTCGAGTATCGAAAAAGACTAAATTTATTCGGAATCCGTGCTGCGCTGGAGCACCACGGGCATGCCCTGGGAGGGCCTGAAAATCAGGCTATATAGTGCCACACGTCCCTGACCAACCACCGCCCGCAGCCGCAACTGGAAAAGCCGGGTCGAGATGCTGACCAGCTTGGGATCGGACATCTCCGCGGTCAGGTCCAGCTGGGTGACGATCTCCCCCTGCTGCGTCAGAGGCCTCTCCTTGCGGGATTCCGCGAACTCCGAGAGCTTGGAACTGCCCTGTCCTTGCGAGTCGAGCGCGAGCAGCAGCGCCGAATCCGCGGTGTTCACGTTGATCGGGGTGACGCCGTCGACCGGCAAGGCCGTCACGTAAGGCAGCAGCAGCTTGTAGATCTTGCGCGCGTCGTCGCTGCGCGAGTCGTACATTGCGTCGAGGACGAGGCGCAATTCGGTGACACTGGACATCGGTCGGTTGGCGGTGCGACGAGGCGGGACGAGCACCGCGTAGTCGCCGTCCTCCCTCCCGGCCCCGGTCGGAATCTGGTCTTCATCGATCCAGTCGCGGATGGATTCCGCGAGTTGCTCGGGGCTCGTGATCAGTTCGCGTGCGCCTTCGATGTTCTCGATCAGGCGGACGAAGATGCCGAGCTGCTGACGATAGGCCGTCGTTTTCGGTTCGCCGGTGCCGATCGGCGTCTGGTTGTCGGAGACCCCGAGGTTGTTCAGATTGAATCGCGCGGTGGCATCGACGATGGCCCCGCTGATGGCCCCGTTCTCGACCGGCAAGGTCTGCGGCTCGGCCCAGGCTTCGTCGAGCGAGTCGTGCCGGTTGTCTTTCTGATCCCGGTCCAGCACGGTGCGGACCCAATCCTCCGCGCCCGCGGCATAGCCCCATGCGCGTTCGGAGTCCAGCATCGTGGCGGTGCGCTGGATGGCGAAATGGCCGCTGTCGAGCACGGCGGTCGCGGCGATCACCGCGAGGGACACCACCAGGACCGCCGTGATCAGCGCGATACCTCGTTGACGAGCGGGCGGCCGGGCGATCACGAATCCGATCCTGTATTCGACGGAATGCCGGGATCGGCGGGCCCGTCGGGCGAGGGTTCGACGACCGGCTCGGTGGAGGGATCGCGTTCGGTGGGCTGCTCGGGGGTCGTCGTCCCTCCACCCACGGAAGCGGCTCCGGACACGGACGTGCCCGACAAAAGGCCTTCGCGCGTCATCGGGCTCGAGCTCGTCGCAAAGCCGCTGCCGATCGGAGCCAAACCTGCCATCGGGGTTCGAAACAGGAACTTCAGCTCGCCCCAGTCCTTGGTCACCAGCGTGATCTCCACCGCGATCGGCGGGGGGAAGGCGGCGGTGTTGGAGGACACGGTGCTGCCCGAGGAATGGGGCCAGTCCGGCTGCCACTCGTACGCGTTGTCCATGAAACGCCAGCGCAGTTCCTGGACATCCTTGAGCAGTGCGAGCTCGATGGGCTCTGCCTTGTCCGGGAGATCGAGTGCCGGCCACGTCGATCGCATCAGCACATGGTCTTTCAGGCGATAGCTGACACGCTCCATGCTCGAACGGCTCGCTCCCATCGGATTGCGCATGCCGCCACGGACCAGGCTGAGGATCTCGTCGCGATTGAACGACAGCGGTGCTCTGGGGTCTCCGAACTCGTCGCGCGCGGGTCGGTCTCGTACGTTCTGGAAGTCTTGTCGCAAGCGCATGAACGTGCGCTGCAGATCGGCGGTGCGTTGCATCGAGTCTTCGACACCTCGCCGAATCTTCAACACGCTGTTGAGGCCGCCGTAGGCCATGGCGGCCATCACGGAGAAGACCAGCAGCACCACGATGATCTCGATCAGCGTGAAGCCCCGCGATCGAGACGACCGATGAAACGAAGGCGAGTCGGCGGCGATCATTGCGCGAGAAACCCGCTGAGCTGCGCGAGCGCGCCTTCCTGCTCCGTCTG
>CAZXXM010000294.1:0-1067 GCA_964644715.1 uncultured Salinisphaerales bacterium | reverse complement strand
CCGGCACTCTCTTTGGCCGGGGCGGGTGGCACCGGTTTGACGAGACGCCCATCGATGCGCAGTTCCAGATAGAACGGCGCCGGGATCGAGCGCCGCCGGAACGTGGCCTCCTCGATCAGTACCCATTTGCCGGTGGAGGCATCTGGCGTCACGAACTCGAACCCCTGCGTGGTATTGCGAAAGCCGATTTCCAGGCCCAGGGCCTGCGCTTCGTCCGAGGCCATGCGCAGCAGCTGTTCGAGACGCCTCGACTCCGCCTGCATGCGGTCGTCGACCGCGCGGCCGCTGATGCTCAGGCTCACCAGTGCGGCGAGCACGCCGACGATGACCATCACGATCAGGATTTCGATCAGCGTGAAGCCGGAGGGAATCCGACGGGCACCGCCGACGCTCGCCTGTCGTTCGGCGCCACGACACGACAGCAAGACGAGGTGGCCTGCTAGGCCGGGGTCTGGCATTCAGGCGGCGCGGGTCTCAGCCGCCGAGATCCCAGTTGCCGATGTCGGCCGCCGAACCCTCGCCGCCAGGGCGATTGTCGGCACCCAGCGAGAAGATATCGATTGCGCCTTTCACGCCGGGCGACAGGTATTGATACGGATTGCCCCAGGGATCCTTCGGCATCTGCCCAAGATATCCGCCTGCCTTCCAGTTCTTCGCCGGTGGCTCGCCGGAGGGCTGGGCCACCAGAGCTTCGAGACCCTGCTGAGTGCTCGGGTAGACGAAGTTGTCGAGGTTGTAGAGGTTGAGCGCTCCTTCGATGGAGCGGATGTCCTGTTTGGCGCGCACGATGCGAGCGTCGTCGGGGCGGTTCATGATGCGCGGAACGACGACGGCGGCGAGGATTCCGAGAATCACGACGACAACCATGATTTCGATCAGGGTGAAGCCCAGGTTCGCGCGGGGGCGCGGCTGCTTTTTCATGTTGCGGAAGGCGAAGTGGCCGACGCGGAAATGCGTACGAGAATGATAGCAGCGCCCTCACTGCAGAGTTCCGCGAGGGCCTGGGGCCCGGTGCTCGTGCTCGCGATGGTGGCCGTGACGCTCGAGGGGTTCGGAGACGCCGGCCG
>CAZXXM010000293.1:1337-4796 GCA_964644715.1 uncultured Salinisphaerales bacterium | reverse complement strand
GTTGGCCTTTCACGCCTGCCACCAGTCGAAGATTTCGCGCGCGATATCCTCGGGCGGCTGCCAGCGGTACACCGTCAAGGCGAACGTCGCCTCGGTGATGAAGACGTCGCAGGGGACGGGTTCGAACGGCGCGCAGGTCGGGTCGGGGTCGCGCTTGTAGTCGCCGGAGACGACCCAGACCTGGCCCTCGGCCTCGACGCGAACCTGCGCCGAGCCCAGCACGTGGCCGGCGGGATGCAGCGAGACCTGCGCGTCGCCGAGCGCGAAGCGCTGTCCGTAATCCACGGCCGTGATGCCACCACCGAAGCCGACGCGCGCGCGCGTCAGGTTCAGGCCCGGACGGGAACACCAGTAATGCTTCGAGCCGGTGCGGGCGTGATCGGCGTGCGCATGCGTGATTACCGCGCGCGCCACCGGACGCCACGGGTCGATGTGGAAATCGCCGGCGGCGCAGTACAGCCCCTTGTCGGTGACGGTGATCAGGTCCATGCAGTTCGCAGGCGTCGTGGAAGCGGACAACGTGATTCAGGCGAGTCGTACCAGCAGACGGTCGAGCGCCCCGCGGTTGGCGAGCACCGCGGCGCTGCCGGCCCGGCCCATCTGCGTGCGCTGCGCCGGGTGCGCCAGCAGTTCGCCGACGCGTGGAGCGAGCGCGTCCGCATCGGGCAGTTCGATCGCCGCTCCGGCGCCGAGCAGCAGTTCGCGTGCCGCCAGGAAGTTGTGCATGTGCGGACCGAACAGGACCGGCAGGCCCAGCGCGGCGGGTTCGAGCACGTTGTGCCCGCCGACGTCGGCGAGACTGCCGCCTCCGAACGCGAGATCGCTGGCCGCCAGGTACATCCACATCTCGCCGAGGCTGTCGCCGAGCAGGACCTGGACCTCGGCGCCGGCGGCGTCGGGATTCGTGGCGAGGCTGCTGCGACGCGCCGTGCGCAACTCGTGCCGCGCGATCAGGCGTGCCACCTCGTCGAAGCGCTGGGGATGCCGCGGCACCAGGATCAGCAGCGCGCCCGGGTGACGCTCGCAGACGCGCCGGTGCGCCGCCAGCGCGGCCGCCTCCTCGGTGTCGTGGGTGCTCGCGGCGATCCACACCGGGCGCGTCGCGCCGAGGCGCTGGCGCAGCGCGCGGCCGGATTCGACCTGGGCGGCGGGCGGATCGATGTCGAACTTGAGATTGCCGATCGCCTCGACGTTCGGCGCGCCGAGCGCCGCGAAGCGCTGCGCGTCCGCCTCGCTCTGTGCGGCGACCCACGTGGTGTCGCGCAGCACGTCGCGCGTGAAGCCGGCCACGCGCCCATAGCCCTTGAACGAGTTCGGGGACAGACGCGCATTGGCGATCGTCAACGGGATGCCGCGCCGGCGCAGGTGGCGGAACAGCGTCGGCCACAGCTCGGTTTCCATGATCACGACCTGTGCCGGCCGCGCGCGGTCGAGGAAGCGCGAGACCGCGCCGGGCAGGTCGTAGGGCGCATAGGTGTGGACGACCTGCGCGCCGAGCGCGGCGACGATGCGCTCGCTGCCGGTCGGCGTCGTCGTCGTGACCCAGACGCGGCCTTGTCCGTGGCGTTCCACCAGCCGCCGGATCAGCGGCAGCGCGGCGAGCGATTCACCGACCGATACGGCGTGGACCCACGCGGCCACACCGTGCGCGGGGCGCGGCACGAAGCCGAAGCGCTCGCCGATGCGTTCGCGATACCCACGGATCTGCCGCGAGCGCCACAGCAGGCGCAGCAGCACGACGGGCGTGAGCAGGTGCAGCAGCAGGAGGTAGAGCCAGCGCATGAAGCAGTTTCCGGTGTCCCGATTCCAGTTGCCAGCATCGGCGCCGGCGATGCGCCGCTTCACTGGAAAGCCTGCGGCGGACCCGGGACACTGCGCGGATGTCCGAACCGTCCTCGTCCGCGCCGCCGTTCACCGCCGCACTGCTCGGTCCGCGCTGGTGGCCGACGTGGCTGGCGATCGGGATCGTGCGGCTGCTGACCTGGCTGCCGATCCGCCTGCAGTGGGCGCTCGGCAGCGGCCTCGGCCGGCTGGCGGGCCTCGTCGCGCGTGACCGGCGCAACGTCGTGCGCGCCAACCTGCGGGTCTGCTTCCCGGACATGTCGCCCGAAGCGCGCGAGAAGCTGACGGGCGATCACTTCGCCGCGCTCGGACGCGGCCTGTTCGAGACCGCGCTCGCGTGGTTCGCATCGGACGCCCGCCTGCACCCGCGTTTCGAGATCGAGGGTCGCGAGCATCTCGACGCGGCGCTCGCCGCCGGGCAGGGCCTGCTGCTGCTGACCGGCCACTTCAGCACACTGGAAATCGGCGCCCGCATCGTCTGCTCGAAGGCGGGCCTGCCTTTTCACGCGATGTACCGGCCGTACAACAACGCGCTGATGGACTACTTCATGCACCGCTGGCGCGAGCGCCGCTCGGGCCGGCCGGCGCTGCCGCGCGAAGACCTGCGCCGGCTCGTGCGGGCGCTGCGCGACGGCGGCGCGATCTGGTACGCGCCGGACCAGACCCTCGACCCGCGCATGTCGGTGTTCGCGCCGTTCTTCGGCATGCCGGCGCTGAGCCTGACCGCGACGGCGCGGCTCGCGCGCATGGGTCGTGCCCGGGTGCTGCCGTTCACGCCGCAGCGGACGGCGGGCGGCTGGAAGGTGCGGTTCTTCCCGATGATCGAGGACTTCCCGAGCGGCGACGACCTGGAAGACGCCACGCGCATCAATCGTGCGCTGGAGGAAGGGATCGTGCAGGCGATGCCGGAGTACTTCTGGATCCACAAGCGGTTCAAGCGCCGTCTTCCCGGATCGCCCCGGATCTACGAGCGGTGAACCAGGCGTGCCTATGGCCCCGCAGGCCCTGCTGTTAAACTCCGCGCGCCGTTTCCCGGTCCCCCACGAGGTTTCGCGTGAATCGAACGATTTCCTGCCTGGCGGTTGCCGCCGCGCTCCTGGTCACCTCCCAGAACGTCGTGGCTGCAAGTGCGATTGAGGAAGCCCAGACCCTGGTGAACCAGGGCCAGCTCGATGCCGCGCTGCGCCGACTGGACACGCAGCTCAAGACCGCGCCGCAGGATGCTGAAGCGCGATTCATGCGAGGCCTGGTGCTGACGCGGCTGAACCGCACCGAGGAGGCGATCAAGGCCTTCGCCGACATCACGCGCGATTACCCGCAGCTGCCGGAGCCGTACAACAACCTGGCCGTGCTGTACGCACAGCAGGGCGACTACGAGAAGGCGCGCGACGCCCTCGAAGCCGCGCTGGCCACGCATCCGAGCTACGCCACCGCGCACGAGAACCTCGGCGACATCTATTCCGCGCTCGCCGGCGCCGCGTACAACCGCGCGCTGATGCTCGACCAGAGCAACCAGACGGTCCGCAACAAGCTGTCCTTCGTCAACAAGCTCAGCGAGAACGCCAACGCACCGCGTTCGACGGTGGCCGCGGCCCGGCCGCCGGTCGCGGCGGAGCC
>CAZXXM010000293.1:0-1237 GCA_964644715.1 uncultured Salinisphaerales bacterium | reverse complement strand
TATGCCTCGGACTATCGCCCCGAGGGCGGGATCTCGCGCGCAACCTGGGAAGCCCAGCGCCGCGACCGCATCGCCCGCCCGAAGCGCATCCGTGTCGGCGTCGTGAATCCGCGCATGGCCGCACTGGGCGACGGCCGCGTCCGCGTGACGTTCCGCCAGGAATACGAGTCCGACAGCTTCTCGGACAGCGTGACCAAGGTGCTCGAACTGCGTGAGGACGGCGGCTGGAAGATCATCCGCGAGTACACCCGCTGAGGCGTCCGCGGGTTCAGGACGCTCACACCCGGGAATGACCGTGTTCCGCCGATCATGGCTGGCTCTGCCAGCCATGATGCTTTTTGCATGCTGCGTTCATGCCGGCCCGGTCGCGCCGATGAGCGCGTCGGCCACCTTGCCGATGCCCGAGGAACAGCTGGTCGCGGCCATCGAGCTGGCGCGTAGCGGTAAGCCGGCCGACAGCATCAAGGCGCTCGAATCCCTGCTCAAGCGCCAGCCGAATTTCCGCCTCGCGCAGCTGATCTACGCGGATCTGCTCGCCGCCCGCTCGGGCATGCGCGGCGTGGTGGCCGACGACCAGGATCCGCGGATCCTCGAACTGTTCGAAGAGGCGCGCCTGCGCCTCGATCGCGCCCGCTACAGCCCGCCCGCCGGCACCGTGCCGGACACGGTGCTGCAGTTGTCGAGCGAGTACCCCTACCTCGTGCTGATCGACCTGCCCGGTGCACGCCTGCACCTGATGCGCAACGTCGACGGCCTGCTCGAGTCGGTCGGCAGTCGCTACGCCGCGATGGGCCGGGCCGGCTATGGCAAGGAAGCCGAGGGCGATCTGCGTACGCCGGTCGGCATCTACCACGTCACCGGCTGGATGAGCGACGCCGCGTTGCCCGAACTCTACGGCGCCGGATCGCTGCCGCTGACGTATCCGAATCTCTGGGACCGCTTCAAGTCGAAGACGGGGCACGGCATCTGGCTGCACGGCGTGCCGCGCCAGACCTACGTGCGCGCGCCGCGTTCGAGCGAAGGCTGCGTGACGATGGCCAACGACGACCTGCTCTGGCTCAAGCCCTACGTCATGAACAACCGCGCGCCGGTCGTGCTCGCCGACAAGCTGCAGTGGGTCTCGAAGTCGCAGGCCACCAAGGACCGCGACACGATGCTCAATCGCGTGGAGGCCTGGCGGGAGGCCTGGGCCGGCAAGGACACCGAGGCCTACCTGACGTACTACGCCGAAGACTTC
>CAZXXM010000292.1:0-4799 GCA_964644715.1 uncultured Salinisphaerales bacterium | reverse complement strand
CGGCAGGTGGTCCAGCGACGGTGCCGGCTGTGGTGCGCGAGGTGCTGCCTGAGGCGGCGGCGCGGCACGGGGAGGTGGGGGCGCGTCGGCAGGTTTTGATTGCGCGCGGCGCGGCGTCGGGACCATGACGGTGCGGTCGTCGGCGCGCGGGGCAAAGGGATCGTCGGGATCGATGGCCATGTGGGTGCCCTAAACGTGTTCGTCGCTGCAGGTGACGCCAATGCCGCTCGCCCGGACAGAAGGCGGGCGGGGGACCGTACGCGGAGCGCACGGTAGGGTGAGGGCGGTCGTTCGTTTCATCGAATCACGAGCGGATGGCCCAGCATTCCATTTCGAGGCCGGGGAATTCGCCGGCGATGTGCATCGCGAGCCCACCGGATTTCTCGAGCTGCTTCCACATCTCGCCGCTGCGGTCCATTTCGAAATAATTGAAGCCCGCGTGGAACGGGATCTGGCGCGGCGCGACCGGCAGCGGCTTGAGCACGATGCCCTGCAGCTGGAGATTCACCAGATCGCGCAACTTTTCCACCGGACCGAGTTTGCTCTGGGCGGGGAAGCGGGCTCGCAACTGTTCGGCCGGAACCTGTGCGTTGACGGCGAGGATGAAGCTGGCGGACCGGATCAATTCCTGGTCGGGGATCACGGCCACATGCACGCCGAACTTGCGCGCCTGCAGTTCGATCGGGATCGCGGTGGTTTCCAGCACCACGCTCAGGCTGGCCCGCAACTCCGCCATCAGCTGCGGGAAGCAGCGCTCGGGTTGAGGGTGCAGGTACTTCGGATAGGCGGCGGGACGCCGGCCGTCACGGAACGTCGCCAGGTCGCCGGCCATCGTGACGCCAATCTGGTACAGCGTCTCGGGGTGCAGCGGCGAGATGCTCCGAAGATGGGCCACCAGCGGCTCGTAGCGATTGACCGTTTGCAGGAACAGGAAATCCGCGATCTCCGCCACACCGCCGCGACCCGGATGGGCGAGGCGGGAAGCCAGGGCTTCGCCGCGCTGGTGCAGCATGCCTTCGAGTTCCTGCAGGTAGGCCGACAGGACCGGGCTGACGCTGACCGACAGGGTCGGCTGGATGAACTGGCGATCGAGCACGACGAGGTTGTCGGCGCGTCGTTCCACGATGCGCGCGATGCCGATGGTGACCCAGGCGTCGGTCTGGTCGCGCGCGAGCAGCAGGCGCATCTTGAGGTCGGCCACGCGCATCGGAGCACGGCCGTCGGCACCGCTGTTGTGGTCCGCGACCTCGGTATCGACGGCGCCGTAGCGTGCGAACGTGGCTTCCGAGCTGTCGCCCGAATCCACCTCGACCGATCCGGGGCGGCGCACCGGCACCGCCAGCATCAGCAGCTCGTTCTTCGCGTTCGCCGGGATTTCGAGCGGGGCCGGCCCGGCGTCGCGCTCGGGGAAATCGAACGGCGTTCCGTCCGGCATGACGCCGCGCGCCGCGGAGATCGCCACCTTGCCCAGTGCCAGCGCGGTTTCGTCCAGGGCGAAGTGCGAGAAGCCCCAGGGATAGGCCGTGATTTCGCCGGTGCGATTTTCCAGCGCACGCTCAAAGTACCGGTCCTGCTGCTGGAAATGCTGCGGCTGAAGGAACATTCCTTCCGACCAGACGACCTTTTTGCTCCAGGACATAGACGGATTTCCAGTGGTTCAGCGCAGGCCCTGGACGCAAGCTGCGTCAGCGCAACGCGGTTCAATCCTTTGCAGCTTCATCCTCGATGGAGACGCTCAAGGCTTTCTGATCCGCCCTGAGCGACAGGACGCCGTTGGCGCCCTCTGCGATCTTGGTGGAAGCACGCCAGGTGGAGCGCTCGACGTCGCGATAGGCACCCATGACGGCGATGAACTGCACGTCCGGCGTGTACTCGCGAGGCTGCGTGATGGTTTCGCCTGGCTTGAGGACGAATTCTTCGCGCTTGGCCAGATCGGCCGCGAGGATCTGCTCGTCTTTCTCGTACAGCGCGAAGAAATCCGCCTTCTCGAATTCGGTCAGCGAGCGCAGCGCGTAGATGCGGACCACCAGCGGCGAGGCACGGCCGGTGGCATCCGGATTCAGGTCCGTCGCGGCGACGACGGCAAGTTCCAGCTTCGCCGGCTTGGGTGGCTCCGGTGGCTTCTTGCTGAAGCATCCGCTGAGCAGCGCAGCGCCGAGCACGAGGCTCAGCCACAACGTGATCGATCCGTTTTTTCCCTGGTATGCCTTCATGTATCCCGCGTCCCCAATCGCCCGGGTCAAGTCGACCCTCGAAACATTGCCTGTTACCGGTTGCGCCGCTGTTGCTGCCCTCGTTCGAGCGCGGCGATGTGCTCTTCGTACGCGCGCAGGAACTCCCTTCCGAACAAGGCGTGGAAATCTTCCTCGGCTTCCGTGGCGGTCTGTCGATACAGCTCGCTGAACATGTCCCAGAGTTTGCCCTTGCGGTTCATCGGGACCAGCGCGTTGATGCCGCCCTTGTCCGGCAGACGCGACTCGATCTGGGAAGGCTCGAATCGCTTCAGCACCCCGGACAAGGCTGCGCGCAAACCCGCCATGAAGCCGAACTCGTGTGCGCGCAGATCGCTGTAGGCGTCACGCATCGCTTCGTCGGCCTCCATGAAGCCGGGCATCGGCGGCCCGAACAGGTAGCGCAGCGCGAGCTTGGCGTCCGGCGAGAACTTCAAGGGATTGTTGCGGCCGCTGGCGATCATCGTGACGTCCGCGCGCATTTCGCGCTTGACGCTTCCGCGAGCGTTGAGCAGGGCGATGGTGCCCGCAGTGGACTCGTGCATCAGGGTGCCGATCTTGTACATCAGCTCCGGTGTGAGCGCGTCGATCGTGAGGTCCTGGGCGTTGAGCCCGGCCATGAAGGCGCTGAGCAGATCCGACGGAACCGCGGCCGGCCCCGGTGCGGTCGATCGCGGCATCGCGGCGGGTGGCGCTGCGGCGGGGGGCGCCGAGGGGCGAGGCGCAGGCGGCCGCGAGGCCGGTACCTGAGGCGGAGCCGGGCGCTCGATCTTCGGCGGCGGGGCCACGACCGGAGGTTCCGGGGCGGCTTCCGACGGGCCGAAGGCATCGAGGTCCAGCATCTGCACGTCCGGCAGCGGCGTCGGCGCGATGGCCTTGGGCGGCGTGAACGCGGAGTTGATCTCGGGAACGTGGTCCGAAACGGGCGTGGGCGTCGACTTGTTGAAGCCGCCGAGGAACTGCGTCAGGCCGCTATCCGTTCCGCCCGAATAGGACGGCTTGGGCTTGCCGAGCGGGCTGTCGGAGAACGGATCGATGGACGAGGGCCCGGACGACAGACCGAACATGGCATCGAGACTGCCTTCGCCCGGCGCTTTAGGGCCGCTGGCGGGACTGATCAGGGAATCGAAGTCGTCGCCGAAATCGCCGAGGCCCATTGCAGGCGGGGAGGATTCCGACGGTGGTGGCGCCATCGGATCGAAATCGTCGGGGAACGCACCGCTGCCGAATTTTGCAGCGGGCGGAGCCGGCGGCGTCGACGCTCGAACCGGCTGCTGTAGTGGCGGCGGGGCCGGGGTTGGCGAGGCGCCGAAGCCCAGGTCCTCGAACATCGAGTCCGCCGATTGAGCGCTGGCGGAACCGCTGCCGGCTCCGAGACCCAGGATGTCGTCGAAGACGTTCGAGGAGCCGGCCCCGGGGAAGGAGCCGGCGGGCGGCTGAGATGCGGCCGGAGGAGGCGTCCAGCTCCGTGAGGTCGACACCGGCGGCGTGAAGCCGGAAACGGGAGCGAAGGCACCCTCTCCACGCACTTCGAGTTCGAACGGGCCGATCGTCAGCCTGTCGCCGTCGCGCACCGCCGAGGTGTTGCCCTTGCCCAGCGGAACGCCGTTGACCCTGAGCGGATTCGTACCCTGGTCGACGACATGGAAGCCGCCGTCGCGGAAGCTGAATTCGGCGTGGACGCGCGAGACCGCGCGTTTGGGATCATTGAGGACGAGCGTGCAGTCCGGTGAGCGGCCGGCCGTGCCGCCGCGCTCGTCGAACGTTACGGACTGCGGACTGGGCGGCGGCATGCCGCCGACGCTCACGACCTCGACGGTGATCACCTCATGCCTCCCGGGCACGTCTGGAATGAGCAGAGTTTACGGCCAATAACCGGCCTCCGTAAGGCGCGGCCGTGGCCCGATTCGCCGGCTGCCGATCGTGAAAGGGATCGACGACTCATGACCTGGGTTCGGGACGATAGAACGTGAACTTGCCGGTCACGGTGACCTTCCAGGTGGTGCTGTTGCCCTTGTCGATCGTGGTGTTCTCGAAATACAAATCGAACGACCTCACCGAACCCCCGGTGGGAACGTTCTGTTCCCAGACCGTGATGACGCCATTGCTGCCGACGGATTTGACGATCGCGGTGTGGTGCGGCCGCTCGTCTGCATCGCCATCGATCGTTTCGGTATCGAACGTCGGCTTCCCGTCCTTGTCGAGGACCGGCTTTCCGTCGTCGTAGACCCTGGGTGTGACCTTGGTGCTCTTGATGTCGTAGGCATAGCCGCGGAACTGGACGATGTCGCCGGGCTGGACTTCGGCCGCCTTCTTCGGGGTGCCCCAGATGTAATCCGCGTCGGCGGCGATGGACCCGAAATCGGCCGCGCTCTTCGCGCCCGCACCTTTGAGCGCGAGATCCGCGAGGTCGAAGCATTCCCCCTTTCCGACACGCTTGCCCTGGTTGGAGCTGGCGTAATTCAGGATCTTGGTGGCGTCCACCACGCCGCCGGTGTTGAGTTCTTCGGCGGGTGTGACCGGCGTTCCCATGCCGGTCGGTCCGGGCCGGTCTCCTTCCGCCAGCAG
>CAZXXM010000291.1:0-4809 GCA_964644715.1 uncultured Salinisphaerales bacterium | reverse complement strand
TTGCTCGTCGAACGCCATGACGACCACGGCCGCACCGTATTTCAGGCACAGCTTCGCTTCGCGGACGAACTTCTCCTCACCCTCCTTCATCGAGATGGAGTTGACGATGGGCTTGCCCTGCACGCACTTGAGGCCCGCCTCGATCACCTCCCACTTGGAGGAGTCGATCATGATCGGCACGCGCGAAATGTCGGGCTCGCTGGCGATCAAATTCAGGAAGCGGGTCATCGCGGCGACGCCGTCGATCATGCCCTCGTCCATGTTGACGTCGATCACCGGCGCACCCGCTTCGACCTGCTGGCGTGCCACCGCCAGCGCCGCGTTGTAATCGCCTTCCTTGATCAGCTTCTTGAACGCGGCCGAACCCGTGATGTTGGTGCGCTCACCGACGTTGATGAACCCACGTTCCGGGGTGAGGCTCAGCGGCTCCAACCCGGCGAGCCTGCACACGCGCGGCAGATCGGAAGGCGCGCGCGGCTTCACGTCCGACACCGCCTTGGCGATCGCGCCGATGTGAGGCGGCGTCGTTCCGCAGCATCCCCCCACCAGATTGACCAGGCCGCTGGTGGCGAACTCGCGGATGATCGCGGCCGTGTCCTCGGGCAGCTCGTCGTATTCGCCGAACGCGTTCGGCAGGCCCGCATTCGGATAACAGGAGACGTAGCAGTCGGCCAGGCGCGACAACTCGGCGATGTACGGCCGCATGTCCTTGCCGCCGAGGGCGCAGTTCAGGCCGATGGCCAGCGGACGTGCATGGCGCACCGAGTTCCAGAAGGCTTCGGCGACCTGTCCGGACAAGGTGCGACCGGATGCGTCGGTGATGGTGCCGGAAATGATGATCGGCCACTTGCGGCCACGCTCCTCGAACAAGCTCAGGCACGCGAAGATCGCCGCCTTGGCATTGAGCGTGTCGAAGATCGTCTCGATCAGGAACAAGTCCGCCCCACCGTCGACGAGGCCACGCGCCTGCTCCAGGTAGGCCGACACCAACTGGTCGTACGTGATGTTGCGCTTGGCCGGATCGTTGACGTCCGGACTGATGCTGCAGGTGCGATTGGTCGGACCGATGGCCCCGGCGACGAACCGCGGCCGCTCAGGCGTCGAAGCCGCGTCCGCGGCCTGGCGTGCCACGCGTGCGGCCGCCACGTTGATCTCGTACGACAGCGACTCCATCTTGTAGTCGGCCATCGAGATCCACTGCGCGTTGAAGCTGTTGGTCTCGATGATGTCCGCGCCGGCGGCCAGGTACTTAGCGTGGATCTCGCGGATGATGCCCGGCTGCGTCAGGACCAGCAGGTCGTTGTTGCCCTTGAGGTCGTGTTCCCAGTCCTTGAACCGTTCGCCGCGATAGTCGGCCTCCCCCAACTTGTAGCCCTGCACCATCGTGCCCATCGCTCCATCGATCACCAGGATCCGCTGGTCGAGAAGGGTCTGCAGTTGGGCGGTGCAGTCGGAAGGCTGGGGCGGAGCGGCGTCGTACATGCGGAATTATAGGCTCCATATCCTCTTATGCGGATAAGCGGATACAACATTGACGACGGTCCCCGCACGATCCGCCTCCATCGCTACCCGATCGGCCGGCCGTTCATCGGCAAACGGATTCCCGGTGTCAGCCCGTACGCGCAGGGTGGAGCCGTCTTGCGCAACATACGGAGGACAGGGTTAATGTCCGTCCCCGGCCAGGGGTCACACATCGGGGGATGTGCGACCGCAACCAGGTCCGAATCTTGAGAGAGCCATACCGATGAGCGCTACCGTGCATCGCCTGTTCCCCGGCAACGGGAACAAGCCGCACTCTCCGTCCCCTTCGGACGGTCCGCTCGGTGCCGTGGCCGCGAACCCCCTGATCGAGGCCCTGCGCAACGCCACGACCCCGATCCTGCTCAAGCAGTTGCGCGCGATGTTCGAAGGTGCGGACGATGCGCTGTTCGGGATGAGCGAGCGCGCGTCGGCGGCCGAGGACCAGCGATCGTCTTTCGACATCATGCGCATGCTCCGCCTGGAGCGGCGCAACATCGAAGCCGAGTTCGGAAACCTCATCGGCGCCAGCTTCCGGGCATCGTCCGACACGCCGAACGAGGAGTTCGATCTCGATCGCCTGTCGATCGCCCCGACCGAGGAGCTCGAAGAACGCATCGCGCTCGGGAACCTGGTGACGAAGGCCGAAAACCTGCACCAGACGGCGCTCAACGATCTCGGGGCGCGGATCACGCACATGATCCGCGACCTCGGCATTCCGATTTCGCGCCACGCGCTGACACCTGCCGTCGTCTGCAACGCGTTCAAGGCCAGCGTCGGCGGACTGGACCTGCCGCTGTCGGTCCGCATCCTGCTCTACAAGCTGTTCGACCGCTCTTGCGCCGCGCGACTGAATGAACCGCTGGAGGCGGCGCTCAAGGTTCTCGACGCTCACAAGGTCCGGGCGCCGGAACCCGAGAAAGCCGTTGCGGCGTCCTGGTCGCCCTACGGCCCGCCGCCGGTTCTCGTGCAGGGCCAGGAGCCGCTCGAACCGCCGATCCTCGACAGCTCGACCCGCGGTGCACTGCGGGACATCGGCAGCGTGGTGAGCGGCTATCGCCAGCAGGATGCCGAATTCGCCGAAGAGCTCCTGGGCTTCGCCGATGTCGAGGAAGAGCGTCCGAGCGTGGCGCGCGTTGCGCCCGCCCAGCGCATGTCCCTGATCGGTCAGATGTGCAACGAGATCCTGTCCGATCCGCACCTGCCGCCCACGATGCGACCGCTGTTCGAGCGGCTGCGCTTTCCGCTGATCAAGATCGCACTCGCCGACGGCACCTTCTTCGGCAATCGGGCGCACCCGGTGCGCCGCCTGGTGGCAGAGGCCGCGGAAACCGCCGCGTCTTCCCGCGTGGCGACCTCCGCCGTGGTGAGAAGGCTCGAAGAGCGTCTGCGGCACATCGCCGAACAGATCGATCTGTCGGCGACGTTCGTGCGGCCGCAGCTGTCGCATCTGCTGCCACTGACGATGCCGCAGATCGCGTCCTTCCTCGATCAGCAACGCGAGGAATCCGAAACCCGCCGGGAGAACGTGCTCAACAAGGTACGCCGGACCGTCGCACAAGAGCTCGAAGTCCATACGCTCGGGCGCAAGCCTCCGATCCCACTGGTCAACTTCCTGCGCATGGGCTGGGGACCGTTGATGGCCGCGCGCCTGCTGCGCCACGGCATGAACAGCCGTAGCTGGATCGATGCGATCAACCGGCTGGTGCAGATTCTCGCCAGCATGGACGTCATCGACGTCAGCAGCGATCACCTCGCGATGCGCGTCGAGATTCTGAACGCCGTCGGCGCCGAGCTCGCAGAGATCGGGATGCGCGAAGACAAGGTCGCCGCCGCCAAGGGCTACCTCGAAAAGACCTACGCCGAAGTCGACGCGCGCATGGCCAGGCTCTCGCCCGAAGAGCGCGAGATGAAGGCGAACGAGCTCGAACTGCTCACACCGATGGAAACCGCTGCCGTCATGGCCGAATTCCCGGCCCCCGGCAGCGCTGAGTCCCGCGCCCCGTCGATCGAGATGATGCGCGAACCCTTGCGATCCGACCCGCAGCGCGATTCGCTGCTGGACTTCGTGATCGCGATGCCGGAACCGCCTCGCCCGGCACAAGATGCCCCGCCGGCCGCGGCCCCTCCCGCACCGCGCGCCGCAGCCCCCGCCTCCGCCGGATCGGCGCCGGTGGAACCCAGGAGGCCGGTCGTTCCGCCGCCCGCTGCGAGCACTCCGCAAACCCTGACTCCTGCGGCACATGCGAACGCCACGCCGACGCAAGGGCGACCGGGTGCCGAAGACACCCTCGCCCCATCCGGCGGCGGCGACGATGTTGCGTCTGCCGACGCGCATCCCGAGCGCGACGCGTCGGACGCCGATCTGCTGGCGCTTTGCCTGACGGCCGAAAGCTGGTTCCGCGTCTTCGACGCCAGCAACGGGCAAACCCTGTGGCTGAAGGTCTCGCGCTATTACCCGGAACACGACACCGTCGGCTTCAACGGCTTCGACGCCAAGAAGACGCTTTCCATCCGCGCCAGCAAATTCATCGACGACATGATGTCGGGCCGGTCCGAGCCGGTGAACGCCTCGCCCGCACAGCAGCGCGCGATGGCCGAACTCAGGATCCGGCACAAGTCCTGAGCCGTCAGCGCGGAAGCGGCAGGGTGTGAACGAAGATGCCGCGATCCTTGCGGCGCGACAACTCGAGGAGCGCGGCCGCCACCGCGTCGGCACGGATCGCCCGGTACTTCGCGAGCCGTCCCATCAGCAGCGGATTGAATACCGGAGCCAGCTTCTGGGCGAGGCCTTCGCCTAAACGTTTCTCGGATCGCTCGCCCATCAGCAGCGAAGGCTGGACGATGTGCAGCGTGTCGAATCCGGTTTCGCGCAGTGCCTGCTCAGCCCGTCCCTTGACCCGGCTGTAGTAGACCGGCGACTTCGGGTTGGCCGACAGCGCCGACACCATGAACATCCGCCGCGCACCGGAGACCTGCGCGGCGCGCGCGAAATTCACGACCATGTGGTAGTCCACCGCTTCGAACGCGGCCTTCGAACCCGCGGCTCGCAGCGTCGTACCCAGGCAGCAGTACGCATCGTCCGCCGCCAGCTTCGAGCCGATCTTTCCAAGGTCGGTGAGATCGGACTTGACCGTCTCCAGCCGCGCATGCGTCAGCGCCGGAGATCGGCGGCCCACCGCGATGACCCTCTCGTACCGCGAATCGTCGAGCAGCTGCGTCAGCAGATGCCGCCCCACCAGGCCAGTGCCACCGGCGACGACCGCGATACGAGACATGAGCACGTTCCCC
>CAZXXM010000290.1:0-4824 GCA_964644715.1 uncultured Salinisphaerales bacterium | reverse complement strand
CAGCTCGCCGTCCAGCGCCCGCCGGAATTCGGCAACCGTCTGCGGGCGACCGCGACCCGCCAGCTCAAGTCCCCAATCGATGGCGCGAAGAAAGTCACGACCGTAACCGCTTACCTGACCCAGGCGAGCCGACGCCGGAATCAGGGGATCCGTCGCTCCGTTCGCCAGCTGCAAGGAGCGCAGCGACGCCTCCACGGGCGCCTCGCCGGTGATGCAGTGATACATCACCGCCGCAAGGCCGTAGACGTCGGTATGCGCGCCGTGCAGGTTGTCGCGCGTGGCGCGCCCGTACTGCTCGAGGGCGGCGTATCCGGGCGTATACGCGACCAGTTCGCTGTGCCGCGTGTAGTCCTGGACGTCGTCCACGGCCTGAGCGCGCGCGGCACCGAAGTCGATCAGCACCGGCCCGCCTTCGTCCGGAACCATCACGTTGTCGGGCTTGAGATCGCGATGCAGGATGCCCCTGGCGTGCGCGTGCACGAGGCCGTCGAGGATCGGCAGCATCAGCCGGCGCGTACGTTCCTCGCCCATCGCACCGTCACGCTTGAGGATGGCCTTGAGGGTCTCGCCCTTCAGGAACGGCATGACGTAGTACGCCGTGCCGTTGCGCTGGAAGACGCGGTGAATCTTGATCACGTTCGGGTGATCGAAGCGCATCAGCGACTCGGCTTCCTGGAAGAAGCCCTTCAGCGCCATCTGGAAGGCCTGTTCGCCGCCCTCGACGTCCGGCGACAGCGAAACGGTCTGCCCGTCCGGTCGCATCGCCAGACCGCGCGGGAAGTACTCCTTGATCGCCACCAGGCGCAGCGCGTCGCCGGTGTCGGTACCGGCCTCCCACTCGCGGAATTCCTCGGCCAGGTAGGTCACACCGAACCCGCCACGACCCAGCTTCCGTACGACGCGGAAGTTATCGACCCACGTTCGTTCGGGGAGCGCGCTCGGCGCGCTCATTTTTTGATCAGTTCGAAATGCACCGTGAATCGACCCTGCGCGTCATCGGCAAATGGACGGCCCAAACACATCCGACCGTTGCCCACGATCTTGAGTTCGTCGCCCAGCAAGCCGATCTGGTTCGAGTTGTTGTTGAAACGCACCCAGGTCCCGTTCCGGCTCGTGTCCTGCAGGATCCAGGCACCGTTGCGAAAAAAGATCTTGAGATGGCGCGACGACACGCGCTGCTCGTCGTCGATCAGGTGCAGCTCGTTGCTGCGGTCACGCCCGGCCTGGAACGGAGGGCCCTGCACGTCGAGTCGAAGCGTCTGCCCGGCATAGGTCAGGCCCAGCGCGACGACCGTGGATGGCTGGGCCACCGGCAACGCGAACCGCGTCGGCACGACGGTCACCGCCTCGTCCCAGTCGAGCGTATGCACGTCGACCGAGCCCACGCCCTTGATCGGGCGGGTCCCGTAGGGACGCGCGCGCTCCCGGATTTCCGGGCGCAGCTGCATCACCGTGTCGTTGCTCAGGAAGATGCAGCCGGCGAGATCGGGCACCAGCTTGTGCAGGCGTGCCGCCATGTTGACCGGCATGCCCGCCACGTCCGGCCGTCCCAGGACCTCGCGAAACTCGATGACCCCCGAGCCTAGTCCTGCGTACAGCTTGCGCCCGACGGCGCGCGCCGCCAGCTGGCATTCGATGGCGGCATTGGCGGCGTCGTCGACGAACGTAGCGGCACGATCGAACACCGCCAGGACGTCGTCTCCGTCCGACTTGAGCACGTCGCCGCCGTTTCGCAGCACGATTTCCGTCATCGCCTTGAGCAGCGGATCGAGGATGGCATCTGCCTGCCGGTCGCCGACGCTATGCCGCAGCGCGGTGGCCGCCGCAATATCCGCAAACATCACGGCCGCCGAGCGGTGCTCGCTCATGGCCATCCCCTGAACGATAGATTGGCTCCATCGTATCCGCCTCGGGAACGGAAACCTACCCTGCCCGGCCGTTTCAATCGCGACGCAGGTCTCAGGCGGTGTCGAAGCCGTAGTAGTCGCGAAGCACCGAATACAGCGCGGCGTGATGGTGGGCGAGCTCCGGACCACGCTGGAAAAACGCTTCCGAGACCACGCCGAAGAACTCCGCCGGGCTCTCTGCGCCGTAGGGATCGAGTACCGGGGGACGCCGGTGCCGGCGCAGACGCTCGAATTCGGCCTTCATGACCTGCGACCAGCGCGAGTAGTCGGCCAGTACCGGCGCACCCTCGCCGGCATCGCTCTCGTCGTCGAGCTGGTGAGCGAACTCGTGCACGACGACGTTGACCTCGTCGCCGTCGAGCGCCGCTTCCACGTCCGGCCACGACAGGATCACGCGGTCGCCCTGCCAGGACTCGCCGACGCGTTCTTCGGGCTCGTCCGGAACCAGGCCGAACTCGTCCGGCTCGGTCACTGGCACCAGGAACGGCCCCGGATAAATCAGGATCTGCCGAAGCTCCGGGAACAGGGCGGCTCGCGGCCTCAGGATCATCAGGCAGGCCATGCCGGCCACCAGCGCACGCATCTCGTCGGTCACTTCCAGGCCGGCGCAGCCGACGAAGCGTTTCTCCCGAAGAAAACGTGCGACGAGTGCGTGGAAGCGCTCCCGCTGCTCCGCGCTCAGCCTCGCGATCGGGGCGAGCCGGTCGTCCAGCAGATCCTTCCATTCCAGCGGAGAACGTTCGGGACCCGCGTGCGGAGCGTGTCGCCGTCGCCTCGCCCATCGCCAGATCAGAAACAGGGCGATGACGAGCGCAACCCAGGCTTCAGGAATGAATCCCAGCATGCGGCCGGCTTGCCGTTCTCGAACGGGGAGCAGGGATGCGGATCGGACAAGGACCGGTCGTCACCTGAAATGACGACCGGCCTTTTGCGGGTACGACCTCAGGCCGTCGGAGCCAAGGGGTCCGGCCCGTACTGGTTGGGGCCGGAGGTGCCCGGCAGGCAGCCGCACTCGACCAGGATCCAGATCGCACCGATGATCGGCACGAGTGCGATCAGCGTCCACCAGCCGCTCTTGCCACGGTCATGCCAGCGACGCGCCAGCACGCAGATCGACGGATACAGCGCTGCCAGCGCGTAGAGGCCGCCCAGAAGCCCGCCCGTGCCGATGATGCCCTCGACGATTCCCAGCACGATGGCGCCGGCGACGTAGAGCAGGACGAACGCCCAGTACTGCCCACGGTTGATGCGTCCTTCCAGGCTCAGAAGGAATTCCTTGGTGAGGACTTTGCCGAAATCCATGATGTATCTCCCTAAGTGATGGACCGCGGCCCGAGCATAGCGGGCACCGCGTCAAATCGCCGCCTCGACCTGCCCTGGGTCCGCCGGGGCATGTGACGCAGGTCAAATGCCGCGTAGGTTGGCGAACCCGAGCATGAGGCGCTTGGTCCCGGCATCCCGGAATTTCACCTCGATCTGGGCGCGATCACCGTCACCGTCGAAGCTCAGGATGGTGCCCTCGCCGAATTTCGGGTGCTCCACACGCTGGCCGAGGCGAAAGCCGCCGGGACCCAGGCCGCTCGACCCTGCCACCACGGTCCGCGACTGCGGTCGCGGCGCCGCCGAGCCGCCATAACCTCCGCTCCCCGGCCCGCGATAGCCGCCGCCGTAGCCGCCCTGCGGCTCACGTGCACCGAAGCCCGGACGCAGGATCCCGGCGCGGGGACGCGTCTCGGATACGCACTCGGCGGGAAGCTCTTTCAGGAACATCGACGGTGCCCCGATCTGCTCCACGCCGTGCACCCGCCGGATCTCCGCGTACGACAGGTAGAGCTTGCGACGTGCACGGGTGATGCCCACGTAGAACAGGCGCCGTTCTTCCTCGAGGTTCCCCTCGTCGATGGCCCGCGACGACGGGAACAGCCCGTTCTCAACGCCGACGATGAACACCACCGGAAACTCCAGACCCTTGGCGGCATGCAAGGTCATCAGCTGCACGCAATCCTCGCCAGGGCCGGCCTGCTCTTCGCCGGACTCGAGCGCAGCGTGCGTCAGAAAGGCGGTCAGGGGATCGAGCACCGGCTCGTCGGGATCGGCAGCAGCGCCCGCGGCGGCAGGATCGACTTCGAAGGAACGCGCGGCGCTGATCAGCTCGTCCAGATTCTCGAGCCGGGCTTCCGCCTGTTCGCCTTTTTCCTTGCGGTAGTGATCGCGCAAGCCGGTGCGCGCGATCAGCAACTCGGTGGCCTTCGACAGCGGCATCTCGCGCGTCTCGGCGTGCAAATCGTCGATCAGCTTCAGGAACTGCCCCATGTTGCCGGCCGAACGGCCGAGCTGGCTGCTCGCATTCTTCGCGGCCATCCACAAGGACACGCCGCTGGCGCGCGCGATTTCGCGCAGCTTCTCCATCGTGGTGGCCCCGATACCGCGAACCGGCGTGTTCACCGTTCGCTCGAAGCTGGTGTCATCGTCGCGGTTGTGCAGCAGGCGCAGATAAGCGAGCGCATCCTTGATTTCCTGGCGCTCGAAGAACCGCAGGCCACCGTAGATGCGATACGGGATACGCGAGCGGATCAGGATTTCTTCGAGAACGCGCGACTGCGCATTCGAGCGATACAGGATGGCCAGATCGGAGTAGCGGCAGCGGCCCTCGAGAAGCTCGCGCGCGCGATTGGCGACGAATTCGGCCTCGTCGTACTCGTTATATGAGGCGTAGAGCTGGATCTGCTCGCCGTCGCCGCCATCGGTCCAGAGGTTCTTGCCCAGCCGGTTCGTGTTCTTCGCGATCAGCCCGTTGGCGGCTTTCAGGATCGTGCCGGTGGACCGGTAGTTCTGTTCGAGGCGGATGACCTCGGTGCCCGGAAAATCCTTCTCCAGGCGCACCATGTTCTCGACGCGCGCGCCGCGCCAGGAGTAG
>CAZXXM010000289.1:0-4838 GCA_964644715.1 uncultured Salinisphaerales bacterium | reverse complement strand
CGGCGATTGCGGTCGATGCCGATCGACACGTAGCGGTACTCGATGCCATCCGCCGTCTCGTTGCGCTCCAGCGGCGTGAGTTGCACGCCCTTCGCGTCGGCCGGTCGATCGCTCTGCGAGGCCAGTTCGAGCGCGCGCTTCTTCACGGTGTCGGCGAAGACGGCCGGCTTGGCGATCTCGTCGACCAGCTTCCAGTCCTTCGCGCGCTGACCGCGCTGGCCTTCCATGCTCGTGCAGAAGATGTCGGCGAGATCGCGGCGTACCTTGCGCTTGTCGGTGACGCGCGTCAGGCCGCCGGTGCCCGGCAGCACACCGAGCAGCGGCACTTCCGGCAGCGAGACCGCGGAGGAGCGATCGTCGACCAGGTAGATCTCGTCGCAGGCCAGCGCCATTTCGTAGCCGCCGCCGGCGCAGGCACCGTTCACGGCAGCCAGGAACTTCAGCCCCGAGTGACGCGAGGAATCCTCGATGCCGTTGCGCGTCTCGTTGGTGAACTTGCAGAAGTTCACCTTCCATGCGTGCGACGAGGTGCCGAGCATGAAGATGTTGGCGCCCGAGCAGAAGATGCGGTCCTTCAGGCTGGTGACGACGACGCTGCGCACCTCGGGGTGCTCGAAACGGATGCGCTGCAAGGCGTCGTGAAGCTCGATGTCCACGCCCAGGTCATAGGAATTGAGCTTGAGCTTGTAGCCCGGACGCAGGCCCGCATCCTCGGCCACGTCCATCGCCAGCGTCGCCACAGCTCCGTCGAAACTCAGCCGCCAGTGCCGGTACTTCGAAGGCTCGGTGCGGTAATCGACTTTGGGTGCGGACGGCTGCATGGACGGACTCCTCAGGACGCGGCATCGTGATGCACTATTATGCATGCATAATAGTGCATGTCAATCGCGAAACCTATTCGCGCGTCGCGAGCGTCCGCTCCAGCGCGGTGGCCACCGAGGCCAGGCATTCCGACGGCGCCTTGCCGCTGGTATCGAACAGCAGGTCGGCCTTCGCGTAGAACGGGGTGCGCTCCTGCAGGATCAGCCGCAGGTCGTCCATCGCCTGCTTGTTGCCCGACATCGGCCGCAGGTCGCCCTGGGCGATCACGCGGTTCATGTGCTCCTCGGGGGCCGCGGTGAGCCAGATCGTGTAGCACCGCGACAGCAGCAGGTTGAACGTCGCGGCCTCGGTGACGATGCCGCCCGGCGTATCGATGATGGCCAGCGGATGCTTCTCCAGCGCCTCCTCCAGCGCACGCCGCTCGTAGCGCCGGTACGCGACCGGCCCGTACAGCGAGTGGATCTCGTCCGGCCGGCATCCGGCGATGCGCTCGATCTCCCGGTTGAGGTCGACGAAGGGCCGGCGCATGCGTTCCGCCAGGCCTCGGCCCAGGGTCGATTTGCCGGCGCCGCGCAAGCCGATCAGCGCGATGCGGTCGAGCCGGTGATCGCGCGCCTCGGCGCTGCCGAACAGCTTGCCGAGCGCGACCCGCGCGGCCTCGAGCTGCGCCGGCGTGCGGCCGTGCAGCAGGTCGCGGATCAGCAGCCAGTCCGGCGAATCGGTGGTCTCGTCGCCGAGCAGTTCGGCCAGCGGGCAGTCCAGCGCATTGGCGATCTGCTGCAGGATCAGGACGGACGGGTTGCCGTCGCCGGCCTCGAGATTGGCCAGGTGCCGCTCCGAAACGTCCGCGATCTGCGCCAGGACCTTGCGCGTGATGCCGCGCCGCGCCCGCAGGCGCCGCACGCGCTGACCGAGCGCAACCTGCAGCGGGTCGCGCACATCCCCGGAGTCGTTCGAGGCGAGGGCTTCGGCGGGAGATTTCGGCGGCATCGGCAGATCGAGGAACCGCCTCCAATGGCTTTACATCTTATGCACTATGATGCATTTTTACATCGCGTCCCGAGCCCGCGCAAGACGGGCAGCCCACCGTCCTCGAGAACCCCATGAGCGCATCGACCTCACAGGAGCAGTTCCGCGATCTCATCGCGCAGGTCACCCGGCACGTGGCCGGCCGAACTCTCGATGACGACCTGCAGAACGACCTCAACCGGTGGGCAGCCGCCGGCAGCCCGCTCTACTCGAAGATCTTCGACGCCTGCCGCGCCGCCGTGGCCGAAGGCTGGATGTGCAGCCGGGAGGCCGGCGGCATCCGCTACGGCCGCGTCATCAAGCCTGACCCGGCGATCGACGGGTTCTCGGTCGACGTCGTCGAGATGGACCGGATCCGGGGCCCCCACCACCTGCACCCGAACGGCGAGATCGACTTGCTGATGCCGCTGGAAGGCGAGCCGCGTTTCAACGACAGCCCGGCCGGCTGGAAGGTGTACGGCGCCGGGTCCGCCCACTACCCCACCGTCACCGGCGGACGCGCCCTGGTGCTGTACCTGCTGCCACAGGGCGCCATCCAGTTCACGCCGGGACCGGACGACGTGAAGACGACTTGAGACGGCGGCGAGAATCCGCCCGGCCCTGCACGAACGACCGGGTGCCAAGAGAAGAACGAGCGGCGGCCGCGACCCGGCCGACAGAACGACGAGCGAGGAGAGACAAGGGATGAACCAGGCGGTCCACATCGAGCCCACCCCGGCGGCGCTCAACTTCGCGCGGCACCTGCTGGACCTCAACGCGGCGCGCGCGGACAAGATCGCGTACGTCGACGATGCGGGGCCGCTCAGCTACGCGCAGCTCGCCGACGCGGTGCGCCGCTTCGCCGGCGCGCTCGACGGCCTCGGCCTGCGCCGCGAGGAGCGCGTGCTGCTGTGCGCGCACGACACCACCGACTGGCCGATCGCGTTTCTCGGCTGCCTGTACGCCGGCGTCGTCCCCGTGGCGGTCAACACGCTGCTGGGGCCCGCCGACTACGCATACATGATCGAGCACGCGCGGGCACGCTGCGTGATCGTGTCGTCGGCGCTGCTCGGCACGATCGAATCGGCGATCCAGCAGTCGTCGTTCAAACCGGACAGCCTGGTGGTGTCGCGCGCCGGCGCCGCTCCCCTGCCGATCGGCGCGAAGCGTTTCGAGGATCTGCTCGCCGGCGGCATGGAGATGCCCGCCGCCGCAGCCACCGGCCGCGACGACATCGCATTCTGGCTGTACTCCTCCGGATCCACCGGCCGCCCGAAGGGCACCGTGCACACGCATGGCAACCTGTTTGCAACGGCCGCGACCTACGGCGCGAACGTGCTCGGCCTGCGCGAAGACGACGTCACCTTCTCCGCCGCCAAGCTGTTCTTCGCCTACGGCCTGGGCAACGCGCTGACCTTCCCGCTCAGCGCCGGCGCCACGGTGATCCTGATGGCCGAGCGCCCGACGCCGGAGGCCGTGTTCAAACGCCTCGTCGACGCCCAGCCCAGCGTGTTCTTCGGCGTCCCCACGCTCTACGCCGGCATGCTCGCCTCGCCGGCGCTGCCGGCGCGCGAAACCGTTCGCATCCGCCGTTGCACCTCGGCCGGCGAAGCGCTGCCCAGGGAGATCGGCGAGAAGTTCGAAGCGCATTTCGGCGCGCCGATTCTCGATGGCATCGGCTCCACGGAGATGCTGCACATCTTCCTGTCGAACCGGGCGGACGAGCTTCGCTACGGATCGAGTGGCAAGCCGGTGCCAGGCTACGAACTGCAGCTGCTCGACGACGACGGCGTTCCGGTCGGTACGGACGAGGTCGGCGATCTGTACGTGAAGGGCGACAGTTCCGCTCTGATGTACTGGGGCAACCGCGAGAAGTCGCGCGCCACGTTCCTCGGCGGCTGGACCAAGACCGGCGACAAGTACGTGCGCGACGCGCAGGGCTGGTACACCTACGCGGGCCGCTCCGACGACATGCTCAAGGTCAGTGGCCAGTACGTCTCGCCGTTCGAGGTGGAGTCCTGCCTGATGCAGCACGAGTTCGTGCTCGAGGCCGCGCTGATCGGCATCACCGACGGCGACGGCCTGACCAAGTCCAAGGCCTTCGTCGTGCTCAAGCAGGGTGTCGAGGCGAGCGATGCGCTGGCCGTCGAGATCAAGCGCTTCGTCAAGGAGCGCCTGGCGCCGCACAAATATCCCCGGCGGATCGACTTCATCCTGGAGCTGCCGAAGACCCCCACCGGCAAGATCCAGCGATTCAAGCTGCGCGACCAGGAAACCGCCGCCGGCCAGCGTACCGCCGCCCCGTCCTGAGCCCGGGCGCATCTCCCGGTCCTCATCGGCGCCGCGGGCAGCCCGACGCGGCCCGGCCCGCTCGATCCCCGCGCCGGCACGGCAGGGCCTCTTGAAAAGCCGGACGCCCCGCCCATAACCCGGACAGTCGATCGCAAAAAGATCGACGGGGAGTGGTGTGCGCAGGCTATTCTCGCGCCCCGCCGC
Organism: uncultured Salinisphaerales bacterium; assembly: GCA_964644715.1. Lineage (GTDB taxonomy): Bacteria > Pseudomonadota > Gammaproteobacteria > Nevskiales > Nevskiaceae > Panacagrimonas. The sequence continues at coordinate 512 of CAZXXM010000289.1, read as the reverse complement.
GGTTGCGCGCCCCAAGGCCGCGGACCGACACGCAGAACGACTACGAAACGGAGAAGCTTCAGATGTCAGCCAAGAACGTGAAATTCGCCGACGCCGCCCGCATCCGCATGGCCGCCGGCGTCAATACCCTCGCCAACGCGGTCAAGGCCACCCTCGGTCCCAAAGGCCGCAACGTGCTGCTCGACAAGGGCAACTACGGCGGGCAGCTGGTCACCAAGGACGGCGTCACGGTGGCCAAGGAGATCGAGCTTTCGGACCGCCTGGAGAACATGGGCGCGCAGCTGGTCAAGGAAGTGGCGTCCAAGACGGCCGATGCCGCCGGCGACGGCACCACCACCGCCACGGTGCTGGCGCAGATCATCGTCAACGAAGGCCTCAAGGCCGTCTCCTCGGGCGTCGACCCGATGGACATCAAGCGCGGCATCGACCGCGCCTGCGAGGCCGTCGTGGCCGAGCTCAAGAAGCTGTCGGTGCCCTGCAGCGACCGCAAGGCGATCGCGCAGGTCGGCACC
>CAZXXM010000288.1:0-4840 GCA_964644715.1 uncultured Salinisphaerales bacterium | reverse complement strand
GCCCAACACCGTGAATCCGGATCTCGTCCGCTACGAGCTGCACCGGATGTGGGTGGTGGAAGGCAATCTCAAGGACGGCGTCCGTCACAGCTACAAGAAGCGCACGCTGTACGCGGACGAGGACACCTGGATCGCGATGTGGGCCGACAACTACGACGGCCGCGACCAGCTCTGGCGCACCGCGTTCGTCGCCTACTTCTACTCGCAGGAGGCCAAGGCCTTCCATCGCGGCGCCTCGGTCTATCACGACCTCACGGCCAACGCCTACGAGATCGGCTACATGGTCAACGAGCGCGGGCCGGACGCCTGGTGGCGGCTCAACCTGCCGATGACGCCGGCGATGTTCAGTCCCGAGGCGGCGGCGCGCGGCGGACGCTGAGGGTTCGCGCGAAGTTGCAGGATCGGGGCCGCCGCGTGCGGCCCCGATCCGTTTTGCGGTCTGCCGATACCCGAGTGCGCGGCCTGCGTGGAAATGCGTGCAGGCGGGTGGCGAGGCCATCCGCACTCGCTTAGCCTAGGGTCATGAGCGAATCGGCCGACTGGATGAGCAAGGCGGGGCCCCTGGTGTGGCTGGGTGGCCTGGCCCTCGCGATGTTCGTGATCTCGGGCCTGATCTGGTGGTGGATGCGGCCCGAGCCGCGTCATGCGGTGATCCTGTTCGGGAGCTGCTTCTTCGGCGTCGTCGTGGCGGCCGTCCTGTTGTTCAACATGCACGCGCGGACGCAGGCCTGGGAAAGCGCGAAGCGGGACGGACTGCGCGGGACCGCAAAGGTCCTGCAGGTCGAGAGCACCAACGTCATCGTGCAGAAGCGTGCCCAGGTGCGGATGCGCCTGAACGTCAGCATTCCCGGCAAGCCGCGTTACGAGGTGGTCCATCTCGACACCGTCGCGCTGGGGCAGGGCGTCATGCCGGGACGGGAGCTGACCGTCTACGTCGACCGTCAGGACCCGCAGCGGCTGGTCATCGACTGGAACGCGCCGATGCAGACCGCCCCGGCCCAGGCCGCACCGGTGCCTGCCTCGCCGACGGTCGCCGCGCGGCTCGAGGAACTCGGCCGCCTGCGCGCTGCAGGCCAGATCACCGAAGAGGAATACCAGGCGCACCGTCAGCGTCTGCTGACGGAACTGTAGGGACGTAGCCCGGACGAAGTCCGGATATTCGTTTCGGTCTGCGAGCGCAGCCCCAGACTTCGTTCGGACTATGGGGCGGAATCCGCGCCTCAAATTCTCCGCGCCTCGCTGCGCACCGAGCGCGCCGCGCGTCCGTGCCAGCGGCGAAACGAGCGGCTGAACGCACTGAGTTCGGAGTAGCCGAGGATCTCGGCGATCTCGCCCAGGCCGAGCTGCGAATGGCGCAGGTATTTCATCGCAAGGTCGGCGCGCACGCGATCCTTGATGTCCTTGAAGCGCTGCCGGTTCGCATCCAGCCGGTGCTGCAGGGTGCGCACCGGCATGCCCAGCGACGCGGCGACGTCGCGCAGCGTGCAGGGCGCGAACGGCAGCACGGCGCGCACCACGCTTTCCACGCGCGCGCCGATGCTCGCGCTCATCGCATCCTCTTCGCGCCGCAGCAGCGCGCCGACCAGGGCGTGCGTGCGCGAAGCGCCGGTCGACAGGTTGCGATCCAGCAGGCTCTGCTCCACGAACATCGCGTTCCGATCGCGGTTGAAGCCCACGTGGGGACCGAACAGCGCGTGATGCTCGGCCAGGTGCTTGGGCGGCGCGTGGCGGAATTCCACGCTGCGGGGCTGCCAGCGCGAGACGGTCTGCCGTCGAACCTCCTGGACGCAGACGGCCAGCGCCATCTCCGCCATTTGCACCTCGCTGTCGGTCTGCCCCAGCGCCGAGGACCAGGACACGATCATTCCGTCGCGCTGTTTCTCGGTGGCCATCGAGGCCACGCTGGTATAGACGTCGAAGTTGGATGCCAGGTCCTCGAACATCTGTTCGAGCGTGCGGGCGCTGCGCAGCAGCACCCAGAGCGGTCCGATCACGACGGCCATCTGCGCGCGGCTGCCCAGTCGCAGTCCGAACGTGGGGCAGTCGCACATCTCGGCGGCGCACTCGAGAAACGCGTAGGCGGCGCGCCCCGGCAGCGGGATGTCCGGATCCTTGAGCGCCTCCGGCGACACGTTGGCCCGCCTTGCGATGGCCAGCGGCTTGCCGCCGAGTTCCCGGATCAGGTCATCGGCCCCGCTGAGAAGCGCACTGCGGACGAAATTTCCGGGCATCGGAAGAAAGGCTGTCGAAAGCTTGCATCTAATGTCAAAAAGATGGCATCTGATGTCAAGCTCGTGAACGTCCGCGGGGGCATGATCCGCGCCAAGAGCCGGCGATAGTCCGGCACGTTCAGACGTTTCTCGCGGTCATTCGTTGGAGGAAGGAAATCATGACGCAGGCCAGGGCCAGCACGCCCACCGTTCTCATCCTGGGCGCCGGCATGTCCGGCATCCTCGCCGGCATCAAGCTCAAGGAAGAAGGCATCGAGACCTTCGAGATCCTCGAGATGGGCGACAGCGTCGGCGGCACCTGGCGCGACAACACCTATCCCGGCCTGTCCTGCGACGTGCCCGCGCACAGCTACGACTACACGTTCGAGCCGAACTGGCGCTGGAAGTCGACCTACGCCGAAGGCCCGGAGATCCACACCTACTTCAAGCACTGCGCGGACAAGTACGGCGTCACGCCGCACGTCCGCTTCAACACGCGCATCACCTCGGTGATACGCGAGGATGGCGCCTGGACCGTCACCAGCGCCGACGGCATGAAGCGGCGCGCGCAGATCGTCATCAATGCGCTGGGCGTGCTCGTGCACCCGATGGACCCGGAGATCGAGGGTCTGGAGAGCTTCGAAGGTGCCCGCTTCCACAGCGCGCGCTGGGACCACACGGTTCCGCTCGACGGCAAGCGCGTGGGCGTCATCGGCACCGGCAGCACCGCGGTGCAGATCATCTGCGCGCTGGCCGATACGACGAGCAAGCTCGAGATGTACCAGCGCACCGCGCAGTGGGTGGGTCCGAACTTCGACACCCGGCGTCCCGAGTGGCTGCGCTCGCTGCATCGTGCCGTCCCGGCGGTGTCCTGGGCGGCGGGCCGTATCCAGAACTGGGTGCTCGAGAATACGTTCTGCAAGGCCGTGGTCGGCAACAAGACCATGAAGAACCTGCTCGAGAAGCTGTGCCGCCGGCACCTGGCTCAGGTCCAGGACCCGGTGCTGCGCGAAAAGCTCACGCCCAAGTTCGAGTTGGGCTGCCGCCGCCTGATCTTCTCCGACCAGTTCTACAAGGCGATACAGAAGCCCGGCGTGTCGCTGGTGACCGAGGGCATCGAACGCATCGAACCCAAGGGCATCCGCACGAAGGACGGCGAGCTGCATGAACTCGACGTCATCGTCACCGCCACCGGCTTTCACGCGCTCGACTACACGCGCAACCTGATCATCCGGAACGAGAAGGGAGACAGTCTGGGCGACGTGTGGGACAAGGGCGCCCAGGCGCTGCGCTCGGTCGCGGTGTCCGGCTTCGCGAACTTCTTCATGCTGATCGGCCCGCACAGTCCGATCGGAAACTTCTCCCTGACCGGCATCTCGGAAATCCAGATGCGCTACATCATGAGCTTCGTGCGCATGATCAAGCGCGGCGAGGTCAAGGCGGTGGATCCGAAGCGGTCCGCGCAGGACCGCTACAACGACCACCTGCGCGAGGGCTTCACGAAGACGCAGTGGGTGACCGGATGCTCCAGCTGGTATCTGGACAAGAACGGTCTTCCCCGGATGTATCCCTTCACGCCCAACCAGTATCGCCAGGACATGAAGGATCCGGACATTTCGGAGTTCGAGATCACGACGACGGCCTGACCGTTCTCGTGAACCCGGCTCCCCGCCTGGCGGGCCGTCCGCACCGCCAGCACTGATTCCTCTTCGATCCAGGCCCGGCGCCGTCTCCATGCGGCGGCGGGCTTTCTGCGTTCTCCACTTCCCGTTCCAAGAGTCCTCCGACGCCATGACCTCGACCGCGCCGAAAGCCGAACCGAATGTTCCCGCCGCCGACCCGCTCCGTTTCCGCCTGGCGGCATGGATCATGAAGCACCGTGGTTCGGTGCTGGTCGCCTTCATCCTGATCACGTTCGGCTTCATCGCCGGCTTTCCCGGAATCGAGATCCGCACGATCTTCAAGGACCTGCTGCCCGAGGACGACCCTTTCGTGCAGGTCTATTACGACCACCCGAATTTCGGCAACCCGCTGACCATGTCGATCATGATCAAGCGCAAGGACGGCGACATCTACCACGCCGACACGCTGGACAAGGTCTGGAAAATGACACGCGACATTGATCTTGCGCCCAACGTCGACCACGACCAGATCATCTCGCTGTCCACCGAGAAGCTGCGTTACGCCGAGGCCACGCCCTTCGGTATCGACATGCGTCCACTGATGGAGAGCGCCGCGCCCTCGACGCCGGAGGACGTGCAGGATTTCCGCCGCCGCATCCAGCTGTCGCCGAACGCGCGCACCTTCTACGTCTCGCGTGACGAGACCGCCACCCTGATCAACGCGACCTTCCTCGACTCGATCGAATACGGCGAGGCCTTCAACTACGCGCAGAAGCTGATCGAGGACGCCCGCGACGAGCATCACGACGTCTACCTCGCCGGGCAGCCGGTGCTGACGGGCTGGGTCTACAAGCTGCAGAAGCAGACCTACAACATCTTCGCCGTGACGCTCGGTCTGCTGACCATCGCGCTGGTGCTGTACATGCGCAACATCGCCGGCGTGGTCACGCCGATCATCTGCGCGCTGGTGGCCGCGATCTGGGGCTTCGGCTTCATCGGCTGGCTGGG
>CAZXXM010000287.1:0-4847 GCA_964644715.1 uncultured Salinisphaerales bacterium | reverse complement strand
GCTCCATCGCGGAGGCGAAGATGCCCGATCTCACCGCTGCCGACCTGGAGGCCGCGGTGAAGACCGTGGCTGGTAGCGCGCGCTCCATGGGCATCACGGTGGAGGGCCTGTGAGATGAAGCTGACCAAACGCCTGAAGGCGCTCGAAGGCCTGGTCGATCACGCCAAGGTCTATCCGGCCGGCGACGCGTTGTCGCTGGTGAAGAAAGGGGCGACCGCCAAATTCAACGAATCCGTTGATGTCGCGGTGAACTTGGGCATCGATGCGAAGAAGTCCGACCAGACCGTGCGCGGTTCGGTGGTGCTTCCTGCAGGCACCGGCAAGACGGTGCGCGTGGCGGTGTTCGCACAGGGCGATCGTGCCGAGGCAGCGCGCGCGGCCGGTGCCGATATCGTCGGGCTGGATGATCTCGCCGAGCAGATCAAGGCGGGCAAGCTCGATTTCGACGTTGCGATCGCCAGTCCGGATGCGATGCGTGTCGTTGGCCAGCTCGGTCAGATCCTCGGACCGCGCGGCCTGATGCCGAATCCGCGGGTGGGAACGGTGACCCCTGACGTCGCGGCGGCAGTGCGCAACGCCAAGGCCGGACAGGTGCAGTTCCGCGCCGACAAGGCGGGCATCGTTCAATGCTCTATCGGCCGTGCCTCGTTCACGCCCGAGCAACTGAAGGACAACCTGAGCGCGCTCGTCGATGCCCTGAACAAGGCCAAGCCGAGCGGTGTGAAAGGGATCTACATCAAGAAGCTATCGGTTTCGAGCACGATGGGGCGCGGCGTTCGCGTCGACCTGTCGAGCCTCGCCGCGTAGGAGAAGCGCAAACGACTTTGGGCCCGATCGCTCGCCTGTCGAATCTGCGTGGGTTTCGCAGGTTCGCGCAGCGGTGGTCGGGGTTGTCAAAGACCGCAGGTGCTCGGCAGAGCTTAATCGGGTGTCATGGCGAAGCGTCGCAGCGCAGCAGGCTGCAGCGCCCGGGCCTCCCCGACCCGCGTAGATGGCGTACCCCAACTGACGGATTGAACAAGAGTCGCAGCGGCCTCGTGCGTCGTTGCGATTCGCTTCCGGGCATGAAGGTCGCCGCATGGTAACGGCGTGAAGCAGGTAACACAGGGGCTGTCAGGGACCGGATCGGTTGCAGTGCGGTCCCTGCGTGCCGGCGACGCGTCGACTTAGGTAACGGAGGCAGAAACCTTGGGTCTCAATCTCGAGCAGAAGCAAGCAGTCGTAACCGAGATCGCTGCGCAGGTCAGGACGGCGCAGGCGATCGTTCTTGCCGAGTACCGTGGCCTGGAAGTGGGTGAAATGACCGATCTGCGTCGCAAGGCGCGGCAATCGGGTGTGTATCTGCGCGTTCTCAAGAACACGCTCGCGCGTCGCGCGGTGCAAGGGACGCCGTTCGAGAAGCTGTCCGACCAGATGTCCGGGCCGCTCATCTACGGCATCTCGAGCGATCCGGTGGCGACCGCGAAGGTGCTCAGCGAGTTCGCCAAGTCGAACGAGAAGTTCGTGATCAAGGCCGGGGCAATGCCCAACGCGGTGATTTCATCGGCCGACGTCAAGGCGCTGGCATCGATGCCTACGCGCGACGAACTGCTTGCGACGCTGATGGCGACGATGCTTGCACCGGTGGCGCAGTTCGTACGAACGCTGAACGAAGTACCCGCCAGATTCGTCCGGACGGTCGCGGCAGTGCGCGATCAGAAGGAAAAGCAGGGCGCGTAGCTTCGACTCGACCCCATTTTCAGACACGACTCGATCAAATCAATTCAGGAGTAACCACAAATGGCATTGAGCAACGCAGAAATTCTCGACGCGATCGGCGCGAAGACGGTCCTCGAGATCTCCGAGCTGATCAAGATGATGGAAGAGAAGTTCGGCGTATCGGCCGCAGCTGCGGCGGTAGCCGTTGCGGCGCCGGCCGCCGGCGGCGGAGCAGCGGCAGCCGCCGAAGAGAAGACCGAGTTCACCGTCATTCTGACTGCAGCCGGTGAGAACAAGGTCAACGTGATCAAGGCGGTGCGTGAAGTGACCGGCCTGGGCCTGAAGGAAGCCAAGGACCTGGTCGACGGCGCACCCAAGCCCGTCAAGGAAGCCATTCCGAAGGCCGACGCCGATGCCATCGCGAAGAAGCTGACCGACGCCGGTGCGAAGGCCGAGATCAAGTAAGGCACCAGGTTGTGGGGCTGGACGGCTGTTGCGGCCGTCCAGCCTTTTGCGTCTCTGGTTTTGATCGATTGGTGAGGTCAGACGAAAGCAGATAGCGCGGTTCGATCGAGCAGTGGCCCTCCGGGGCGCAAGTGCGGTCGTTGCAAGCTGTCTTCTGTCCTCTGTCTTCTGTCCTTTGACATGGAGCGTCCATGACGAGCTTGTCCTTGTCCATTTCCACGACCGAGAAGAAGCGCATTCGCAAGAGCTTTGCCAAGCGCGCTGATGTCTTGAACGTGCCTTATCTGCTGGCGACGCAGCTCGAGTCGTACGCGGAATTCCTGCAGGCCAACGTGCCGCCCATGCAACGGCGCAACATCGGTTTGCAGGCCGCTTTCACTTCCATCTTTCCGATCCAGAGCCACTCGGGCAATGCCAAGCTCGACTACGTGAGCTTCGGTCTGGGCGAGCCGCCGTTCGACGTCAAGGAATGCCAGCAGCGCGGCCTCACGTTCGCCTCGCCGCTGCGCGCCAAGGTGCGCCTTACGATCATGGATCGCGAGGCCGCCAAACCCACGGTGAAGGAGGTCAAGGAGCAGGAGGTATACATGGGCGAGATCCCGCTCATGACCGACACCGGCTCGTTCGTGATCAACGGCACCGAGCGCGTCATCGTCTCGCAGCTGCATCGCTCGCCCGGGGTGTTCTTCGAGCACGATCGCGGCAAGACCCATTCCTCGGGCAAGCTGCTGTTCTCGGCGCGCGTGATTCCCTACCGCGGTTCCTGGCTCGACTTCGAGTACGATCCCAAGGATTACCTCTATTTCCGGGTCGACCGCCGTCGCAAGATGCCGGTGACGATCCTGCTGAAGGCGCTGGGCTACACGCCGGAGAAGATCCTCTCCGAATTCTTCGCGTTCGATTCTTTCCTGCTCGGCAAGGACGGTCTCGAGTTCGAGCTCGTGCCCGAACGGATGCGGGGCGAGATTGCGCGTTTCGACATCGCGACCAAGGGCGGCAAGCAGATCGTCGCCAAGGACAAGCGCATCACGGTCAAGCACGTGCGCGAGATGGAGCAGGCCGGCCTGCACAAGATCGCCGTTCCCGAGGAATTCGTGGTCGGCCGGGCGCTCGCGCACAACGTCGTGGACAAGGGCACCGGTGAAATCCTGGCCAACGCCAACGACGAGATCACCGAGGAGCTGCTCGCCAAGCTGAAGGAGGCGGGCGTCGCCAAGGTCCAGACCATCTACACCAACGACCTCGACCAGGGCCCGTATATTTCGCAGACCCTGCGCATCGATGAGACCGCGGACCAGCTGGCCGCGCAGGTGGCGATTTACCGCATGATGCGCCCCGGCGAGCCGCCCACGGAAGAAGCGGTGAAGACGCTGTTCCACCGCCTGTTCTTCGCGGAGGAAACCTACGACCTGTCCAAGGTCGGCCGCATGAAGTTCAACCGGCGGGTCGGGCGCACCGAACTGACCGGCGCGGCCAAGCTGTCGGCCGAAGACATCGTTGCCGTTATCAAGATACTGGTGGACCTCAGGAACGGCAGGGGCGAGATCGACGACATCGACCATCTCGGCAATCGACGCGTGCGTTCGGTGGGCGAACTCGCCGAGAACCAGTTCCGCGCGGGGCTGGTGCGCGTGGAGCGCGCGGTGAAGGAGCGCCTGTCGCAGGCCGAATCCGAGAACCTGATGCCGCACGACCTGATCAATGCCAAGCCGGTGTCGGCCGCGATCCGCGAGTTCTTCGGTTCCTCGCAGCTCTCGCAGTTCATGGACCAGACCAACCCGCTGTCCGAGATCACGCACAAGCGGCGCGTTTCCGCGCTCGGGCCGGGCGGCCTGACGCGCGAGCGCGCGGGCTTCGAGGTGCGCGACGTGCACCCGACCCATTACGGCCGCGTCTGCCCGATCGAGACGCCGGAAGGCCCGAACATCGGCCTCATCAACTCGCTGGCCCTGTACGCCCGCACCAACAAGTACGGCTTCCTCGAGACGCCGTACCGCAAGGTGAAGGACAGCAAGGTCACGAACGAGATCGAGTTCCTGTCGGCGATCGAGGAAGGCCACTACGTGATCGCGCAGGCCAACGCGGCGATCGACAAGAACGGCAAGCTGACCGACACGCTGGTTTCCTGCCGGATCAAGAACGAATTCGAGCTGAAAGCGCCCGAGGACGTGCAGTACATGGACGTGGCGCCCTCGCAGATCGTCTCGGTGGCGGCCTCGCTCATTCCGTTCCTCGAGCACGACGACGCGAACCGCGCGCTGATGGGATCGAACATGCAGCGCCAGGCCGTTCCGCTGCTCCGCTCCGAAGCGCCGTTCGTCGGCACGGGCATGGAGCACGTGACGGTCAAGGACTCGGGCGCCGCGGTCGTCTGCCGCCGCACGGGCGTCGTCGACTCGGTCGACTCGCGCCGCATCATCGTCCGCGTCGAGGCCCTCGACGGCCCCGACAAGGGCAAGGAGATCGGGGCGGACATCTACAACCTGATCAAGTTCAAGTGCTCCAACCAGAGCACGTCGATCAACCAGCGCCCGATCGTGAAGGTCGGCATGCGCGTGGCGAAGGGCCAGATCCTCGCGGACGGCCCCTGCACGGACATGGGCGAGCTCGCGCTCGGGCGCAACGTGCTCGTGTCGTTCATGCCGTGGCGCGGGTACAACTTCGAAGCCGCGATCCTCGTGTCC
>CAZXXM010000286.1:0-4850 GCA_964644715.1 uncultured Salinisphaerales bacterium | reverse complement strand
TTCAGATGTCCCGAGCAGACCTCGGGGCTGATCACCAGCGCGCACTTCGCGTTGCCCTGGCGCACCGCGTCCACCGCGGCCTGCACGCCGAACGCGGCCGAGGCGCAGGCGACGTTGATGTCGTAGCCGAAGCCGCCGGCGCCGAGAAAATTCTGGATTTCCACCGCCATCGCCGGATAGGCGCGCTGCATGTTCGAGCAGGCCACCAGGACGCAATCGACATCCTCCGGCCGGCGGCCGGCCCGTTCCAGCGCCTGGCGCGCGGCGGCGATGCCCATCTCGGCAAGCTGCGAAGGCTCGTCGTCGCGACGCGGTGCGATGCGCGGGCGCATGTGCGTGATGTCCAGCACGCCGGACTTGTTGATGACGTAGCGCGAGCCGATGCCCGAGGCCTTGACGATGAATTCGGACGACGACGGCGCGATCGCCGTCTCGGTGCCGGCGGCGATGGCCGCCGCGTTGTCGGCGTTGAATTTCTCGACGTAGGCGTTGTAGCTCGCCACCAGTTCGTCGTTGGAGATCGATTCGGCCGGGGTGAACAGGCCGGTGCCGCTGATGCAGACGTTCTTCATGGGGTAGATGATTCCGATCGGTGCCTCAATCACACGTAGGGCCGCGTCTCCGCTGCGGTCCATCCGGCCACGCGCAGCGCTTCTTCGAGCGTGGCGCGCGGCTCGGTCTCGTTGCCGATGCTCATGTGCGAGCCCTGGTACCAGCGGGTCTGGACGTCCCAGTGTGCGGCGAGCAGAGCCGGCTGGTGCGCAGGGACGATGCGGTCCGCGGCGGCCGCGAACACGAAGCGGCGATCGCGCGGGAGGCGGCAGGGCAGGGTCAGCGGCGAGACCGGGGTCAGCAGCTCGCGGTAGCGCGCCTCGGACAGGCCGCGCGCCTCGAAGTAACGACGGTGCGGTGGCGGCATCACGCGCCACAGCGTCTGCGCGAAATCGATGACCGGGATGCCGGCCACCGCGAAATCGAGATCCTGTTCGTAGCCAGTCAGCAGGCCGGTGTTGTAGCCGCCCAGGCTCACGCCATAGACGCCGATCTGCGGACGATCCTCGTTGGCGCGCAGCCAGGCCAGCCAGCGTCGCAGGTCCCACAGCGCCTGCGACTGGGCGAACACCAGGTCGAGCAGATCACCGTCGAGGTAGAGATCGCCCGACTTGCGGCCGACGCGGCGCGGGCCATGCAGCGGCAGCACCGGCATCAGCACGTTCAGGCCCAGGCGCTTGTGCAGGAAGCCGGGCTTGAACAGGCCGAAGTCCATCCAGGTCTCGCCCATGCGGTAGCCGTGGATGCAGAACACCCAGGGCCGCGTCGGACCGGGATGGCGCAGCATCCACGCGGTCGCGCGGTGGTTCGCGGTGTGACCGGCCCAGCGGCTGGCGCCAGGCAGCGCCGCATCCGGCACATAACCGGACTCGAAGCTGATGCGCTCGAAGTCGAAGCCGAGGCGCTTGTCCGACTGCGCCTTGACCGTGTCCGGAGCCTCCGGCGTCGGGTGAAGACGATCCGGTGCATCGAGCCAGCCGCGCGACCGCATCGCCGTGTCCAGTTCGAGCGCCTCGTTGCACATGCGCTCGGCGAGCTCGCCGCCGGGCACGCGCGCCGCGATCAGGAAGTAACCCAACATCGCTTCGTCGAAACCGACCTTCACCTGCATGCGCAGGTCGTCGTCCGGCTCGGGGACCCGCTCGTCGACGACGTCCTCGGTGAGGCTGACGCGCCCCGACACGGTGAAGCAGACCACGCCCAGCAGGCCCACCAGCACCGCGGGCAGAAACGCGGCCGCGAACACCAGCGGCAACGACACCAGCACGGCCAGCACGGACCCGATCGCCATGTAGGCGGTGACGCGCGCGTCGCCGCGCAGCAAGACCATCGACAGGCCGGGGACCAGCCACAACAGGGCCGGCGGACCGGCCAGCAGCGCGGTCACCAGGCCGTCGACCAGGCTCAGCGCATAGAGACCGGCCGCGGCGGGCACCAGGCCCCACCACTGGTACTGGCGCGGCAACTGCAGCGGACGCGGCGCCACGATCAGGCCGTCAGTACGCGGTAGAGCAGCAGCGAGCCGAACACCAGGCTCACCGCCGCGCCCGCCTGCGCCCACCACGCCCACGTCGCCTTTCGCAGCAGGCTCCAGAACGCGGTTCCCGTGAACAGTGACAGCACCGCGAAGATGCCCATCACCACCGCCACCGTCGACATGTCCGAGGTGACCGTCGCCGAGAGCTCGGTGTGGAAGCTGTAGAGGATCAGGACGACACCCAGGACCACCGCCAGCGTGCCCGCGAGGGCGAACAGCGCGGCGTCCAGAATCAGCAAGGCTCTCATCGTTTCTTTCGGATCATTTTCAGCGCGGGGACCAGCTCGCCCAGAACCTTGGGCTGCGTCAGGCCAGCCTTGAGCAGCAGCTTCACGAAACCGCGGACCATCGCGTCACGGCTGTCGAACACGTTGCCGACCATCGGGATGCGGCGGTTGTCGATCATCGTGATCTTGTCGCCCGGTTCGTCTCCGAAGCGGAAGCTGACCGTGAGATCGACTTCGAGCGGCTCTTCGTCCTGACGTGCTTTTGATTTGCGGTTCGGTCTCGATAGCATGGCGCTTCTCCCGATCTTGCGAGCACTCGCGTGTCCGTCGAACGTCTCGTCTGTTTCGCCCACGGCAAGGAAAGCGGCCCCTGGGGCACCAAGATCACGCGACTCGCCGAGGTGGCAAGGGCGCGGGGATTCGAGGTGATGAGCCCGGATTATAGTGGCACGCACGATCCGCACGAGCGCGTGCGCATGCTGCTGGACCTGGCACCGCGGGCACGCAATCTGGTGCTGGTCGGATCCAGCATGGGCGGCTACGTGGCGGCGCAGGCCTGCGCGGCCCTGCGACCGGCCGCGCTCTTCCTGATGGCGCCTGCACTGTATTTCCCGAACTGGGAGGAGGAGCCGGACGGAATTCCCGAAGCCTGCTGCGTGGTCCACGGCTGGAACGACGACGTCGTGCCGGTCGATCGTGCGCAGCGCTTCGCCGAACGCCACCGCGCCGAGCTGCACCTGCTGCATTCGGCGCACACGCTCAACGACCAGCTTCCGATCCTCGGCTACCTGCTCGACCGACTGCTGCAACGCGTGCTGACCGGCTAGGCCCTGGCCGATGATCCGCCTGCTGCTGGTCGACGACCACCCGCTGTATCGCGAAGGCGTGGTCGCCGTACTGCGCACGCGCTTACCGGATGCCAATGTCGAATGGGCGCCGGACGCCGAAAGCGGTCTGCGCCTGCTGCGCGAGCGGCCGGACTTCGACGTGGTGCTGCTCGATCTGCGCCTGCCCGATGCGCGCGGACTGGATGCGCTGGCCCGCTATGCGCGCGAGTTCCCGCAGGTTGCCCGCGTGCTGATCTCGGGCGAGAGCGTGGATGCGCGAACCGTCCAGGGCGCGCTCGCCGCCGGCGCCAGCGGCTTCATTCCCAAGACCCTGGGCGTGGGCGAGATGGTCGCCGCGTTGCGCTGCGTGCTCGATGGCGGCGTGTACGCCCCGTCCGACGCCGCGCCGCGCGCGGAGACGGGGCTCGAAGGACTCTCGCTGCGCCAGATCGAAGTGCTGCAGATGATGTTGCGCGGCAACGCCAACAAGCAGATCGCGCAGGAACTGGGCATCGCCGAGCGCACCGTCAAGGCGCACCTGACGCGGGTGTTCGATGCGCTGGGCGTGAACACGCGCGTGCAGGCGGCGATGGCCGCGCAAAGGCTCGGCCTGGGCACACCGTCCGCGTGAACGCCGCCGCGCTCGACCCTCGCGTCGAGGCCGAGCGCATCCGTGCGCTGTACGCCAACGTTCCGGCGGCTTTCGTCGCGGCGATGACGGTCTCGCTGTACCTGGTGGGCACGGCCTGGCAGCACGTCGGCCACGCCACGGCCCTGGGCTGGCTGGGCCTGATGCTGGTGCTGCAATGGCCGCGCTTCGCCGCGTACTTCGCGTACCGGCGCGCACCGCAGGCGCTGTCCACGCAGCGCTGGGCACGACGTTACGGCGTCTTCATCGGCCTCAGCGGAGCGGCCTGGGCGCTGTCGCCGTTCCTGTTCATGCGGCCCGGCGACCCCATCACCCACGCGATGGTGATGATGGGCATGTACGGACTGGGCGCGGGCGTCGTGCCGGGACTCGCCTACCTGCCACGCGTGCTACGCGTCTTTCTGCTGCTGGTCTTCGTGCCGCTGGTGGTCCAGCTCGCCCTGCTCGCGCGCAGCGACGGTGCCGAATACGCGGTGCTCGCCGTCGCCACGCTGCTGTTCATGGGAGTCCTGCTGGGTTTCGGCCGCAACACCGCACGCACACTCGAAGAAGGCCTGCGCATGCGCTTCGAGAATCTCGACCTGCTCGCGCAGCTCCGGCGTGAGAAAGACGTGGCCGAGAACGCCAGTCGCGCCAAGAGCCGTTTCTTCGCCGCGGCCAGCCATGACCTGCGACAGCCGCTGCACGCGCTGGGGCTGTACGCGAGCGCGCTGCACGATTCCGCCACGCCCACGCAACGCGACATCGTCTCCAACATGCGCGGCAGCGTGCGCGCGTTGGAGTCGCTGTTCGACGAACTGCTCGACATCTCACGCATCGATGCCGGCGTGCTGGTGCCGCAGACCGCGCATTTCCCGGCGACGCCGCTGTTCGAGGCGCTACGTGCGCAGTTCTCCGGCGAGGCGGCGGACAAGGGCCTGTCGCTGCGCGTGCGCGCGCTCGACGTGGTGCTGCTCACCGATCGCACGCTGCTCGCGCGCGTGCTGGGCAACCTGGTGTCGAATGCCGTGCGCTACACCGCGCAGGGCAGCGTCCTGCTGACGTGCCGGCGCCGGGGC
>CAZXXM010000285.1:0-4851 GCA_964644715.1 uncultured Salinisphaerales bacterium | reverse complement strand
GGCCGGATCGATCGGATCGGGCGCCGCGTGCTGCGCGCCGCCCCCATCGAGCGTCTGCCGGAAATACCCTTCGCGATACATCAGTCCCACGGCGACCAGCGGAATGCCGAGATCGCTCGCCGTCTTCAGATGGTCGCCGGCCAGCACGCCCAGTCCGCCGGCGTAGATCGGCAGGTGTTCGGTGACGCCAAACTCCGCGCAGAGATACGCGACCAGATCGCGTTCGGGGTCGAGCCTGGAGTGATCCTGTTCCGTCATCGGTCCTCTCTTCGGATTTTTCTTCTGCTCATTCGCCGGTGTGCAGCGGCTGCCCGAGCATGTCGGGCGTCACCAGCACGACGCCGTTGCGGCTGACGTGGAAGCGCTTCGCATCTTCCTCGCGGTCATGACCGATCACCGCGTCGTCCGGGATGATGCAGCCCTTGTCGATCACCGCGCGGCGGATGTGCGCGCGTTGCCCCACGCGCACGTTGGGCAGGACCACCGAATCTTCGACGCGCGCGAAGTTCTCGACGCGCACGTTGGAGAACAGCAGCGAATTGCGCACCTCGGCACCGGAGACGATGCAACCGCCGGACACCATCGAGTTGATCGCAAGACCCCGCTTGTCGGGGTCGTCGAACACGAACTTGGCCGGGGGCAGCTGCTCCTGGTAGGTCCAGATCGGCCAGTCGCGATCGTACAGATTCAGCGGCGGCGCCACGCGGATCAGTTCCATGTTGGCTTCCCAGTACGCGTCGACCGTACCCACGTCGCGCCAGTAACCCTGCTCCATCCCCTGCACGTCGCGGAACGGATACGCGTACACCGCGTTGCGGCCGATGGCGCCCGGGATCAGGTCCTTGCCGAAGTCGTGGCTCGAATCCGATCGCGTGGCGTCGCGTGCCAGTTCGCGCATCAGGTACGGCGTGCTGAAGACGTAGATACCCATCGAGGCCAGCGCGACGTCGGGACGCCCCACCATTGGCTCGGGCTTGGAAGGCTTCTCCAGGAAGCTGACGACGCGGGCGGCCTCGTCGATCTTCATGACGCCGAAGCTGCGCGCCTGCGACAGCGGGACCTCGATGCAGCCCACCGTCACGTCGGCGCCCTTGGCGACGTGCGCCGCGATCATCGGGCCGTAATCCATCTTGTAGATGTGGTCCCCCGCCAGCACGAGCACGTACTTGGGCGCGTGGTGCCGGATGATGTCCACGTTCTGATACACCGCGTCGGCGGTGCCGGCGTACCAGGCCGTCTCGCTGATGCGTTGCTGCGCGGGCAGCAGTTCCACGAACTCGTTGAACTCGGCGCGCAGGAAGCCCCAGCCCTGCTGGATGTGACGGATCAGCGAGTGCGACTTGTACTGCGTCAGCACGCCGACGCGACGCACGCCGGAGTTGAGGCAGTTCGACATCGTGAAATCGATGATGCGGAACTTGCCGCCGAAGGGCACCGCCGGCTTGGCGCGCCAGTCGGTCAGCGCGGAGAGGCGCGAGCCGCGGCCGCCGGCCAGGATCAGCGCGAGCGTTTCGCGCGTCAGTCGGCTGATATTGCGTGTCTCGGCGGGCACCTCGGCCCAGGCATCTGCGATGGGTTCCACGATCATTCCTCGCGTGGGGCCGCGTGCGGTCGCGGCTTGTCTTTTCTTCTCCGCGCTCCGCGATCGGCGGAAGGGACATCATAGCTTTCCGGGTGCGCAGCGCCCCGCCAGCAACGAACGCGCCCGCAAGACCGTGGCGCGGACGAAGTCCGGGGTTCCCCTCGCAAACAGAGCGCAAGCCCGGACTTCGTCCGGGCTACGGCTCACTCGAGCTTCAGTTCCATCCGCACCTTCCCGGCATCGTCCTTCGACCCCGCACGCCGCGACGTCAGGAAGATCCGCTCCGGCGCCAGGTCCGGCTGCGCGAGCAGCACCGTCTGCACGGCACGCGCACGCTCGGCCGCCAGCGACTCCATCGCGGGCGCATCGGGGCGCAGTCGCTGCAACAAGACCTTCTCGACGAACGCGATGCGCGCCGTCGTGCGCGCCGCCTTGTCCATTCCCTTGTCGTCCGGGAATTCGACGTCCGCGCCCAGCCGTTCCTTGTGCAGGGCGATCAGCGTGTCGAGTCGTTGCTCTTCATCCTTCGGCGGCTTGCCGGCCGTCAGCGCCGACTGCAGCGCCGACTGCGCCAACGCATCCGCGTCGACGTCGTCCGCCAGCGCATAGGGCACGTCGAGCTTCAGTTGCGGCCGCTCGACCAGGGCGCGCGCCAGCTTGTCCACCTGGCTTTTCTGCTCGGCGTCGAGCGTCGACTGCCCGGGCTCGAAGCTCACGAACTGAAGCTCCTCGCCGCTGCCGCCGAACAGGTTTCCCAGCGCTGCGAACGGCGCCGTGACGGCCTTGCTCAGCAGGTTGACGAGCACCTTCCACACCAGCGGCCCGACACGGAACGTCGGGTCGTCCAGATCGCCGCTGACCGGCAGGCTCAGATCGATCGTGCCGTGCCGATCCTTGAGCAGGGCCACGGCGAGCTTCACCGGCAGGGGCACGGCGTCCTTGGAGCCGGTCGCGTCGCCGAACTCCAGCTGGTCGACGACGACGTGATGTTCGGCCTGCAGCGCACGCTGCTGGATGCGGTACTTCAGCTCGGTGGTGAGCTTGCCCTTGACGATGTTGTAGCCGGCAAACCGCCCGGAGTACGGATTGAAGCGGATCAGGTCCATGTTGCGAAAGCTCAGCGACAGCGTCGTGTCGCGGTCGTACGCGAACGGGCTCAACTCTCCCTGGATCAGCACCGGCGAGAACGCATCGACCTGCCCCTTGAGATCGACCTTGGCGACCGACTCCGGGCGCGTCGACAGGCCGTCGATACGACCCTCGAGTTTCTGGATGCCGGCGGCGAACTGCGGATCGATCGATCGATCCGCGAAATCCAGCAGCCCGCGCTCGATGCGCAGCGTCTTGAGCTGCACGGCCAGCCCCGCATCGGCGTCCTTCTTCTCTTTCGCCTCCGCTGGTGCTGGCGCCTGATCATCCGACGTCTTCGAAGCGCCCGGCGCCGCCAGCGCACGCGTCACGTTGAGCTGGCGCTCGGGCGAGATCTCGACACGTGCCACCGGAGCGACGAGGTCGACGCGCTCGATCCCGAGCCGGTTCTTCTGCTGCGAGTAGGCGATGCCGGCGACTTTCAAGGCCTCGAAACCGAGCAGGTCGCGCTTCTGTGCCCGGTCGCTCAACGCGAGGTTCATGAGTTGAGCATCGCCGTCGAAGTCGAGCCGTGCCGGCGACTGCGCCCAGTTCACCTTGCCGTCGACACCCAGCAGCGCGGACTTCAGATCCACGCCGGTATGCGGCGCCAGGTAGGGCTGCAGCAGCGAAAGGTCCAGGCCCGAGGCGTCGATGTCGACGTTCGCGGCGAGCGGCTCGAGCTTCAGCGTTCCGCGGGCATCGATGCGGCCGCTCTTGCCGATGCCCAGGCCGGCCTTCAGCACGAGCGGATCGGACAGGTCGCTGTTCAGCGCGCCGACTTCGATATCGATCGGCGCCAGTGCGAGGCGCACCGGCGGTTGCATCGCACGATCCTCGGCATCGATCCGGGCAGCATGGACGCGCAGACCGCCGACGCTCGCGCGCCACGGCGGCGACGCGGGCGCGGGGGCCACCGTGGCCACATCGGGCGGCGCTGCCTTCTTCTGCGGGTCCGCAGCCCCGGGCTTCGCGGGAGCCATCAGCTTCGCCAGATTGAGACCGCCATCCGCCTCGCGCCGCAGCCTGACGCGAACACCGCGCAGGTCGACGCCACCGACGCGTGCCTCGCGCTTCGACAAGCGGATCTCGATGTCCGACAGCGCGATCTCGCTCGCCGACACGCTGGGGGCGGCGTCGCGAGCGCCGAACTCCGCGAGGCCGGCGTCGCGGATCAGCACCCGCGGGAGCTTCACCTCGAGATCGAGCACCGGATCGAGCCGGAGCTGATAGTCGCCGGCGGTTTCCGCGACACCGGACACCACGCGCAGCGGAAGCCCGTCCTGCAGATAGGCCGTCGCCGTCGAAGCCTGCACGTTCTCGATCGAGAAGCGCCCCCGCGAACCCAGTGGCTGCACCGTGAACTCTCCGGACCAGCCGATGCGTTCGCCGGTGCTGGCCGCGCCGCTGAACTCGTAGACGTTGGCGTGCCCCAGCTCGGTCCGGAAATCGCGCAGGCTGAAGGCGAGCGGCCGCAGTTCCGTCGAGAACGGACGCGGGCGGCTGCGATCCTCGACGCCGACACGGCCGTCGCTGACGACGAACTCGCCGATGCGGATGCGCGGAATCGCGGACGGCGGTTCGTGCTCCGGCGGCGGCTCGGCGCTCGGCGGTACGAGCCGCGCCAGGTTGACGCGGCCGTCCGGCTCGACGACGACCGAGGCATCCGGCGCCACCAGCCGCAGATAGGCGAGCACGACACCGCGTTCGCGGATCGAATCCCACAGCTCGAAGTCCACGTCCAGCTTCGTGAACCCGAGCAAGGGTGCGCCGTTGGCCTCGCTCAGGCGCAGACCGTCGACCTGTGCGTCGAAGCGGAACGGGTGAAAGCGGATCGCGCCCAGTTCAACGCGATGCCCGAGCTTCTCGACCTGCGTGCGGATCAGGTGGTCCGCCAGCCGCGGCACCCCGTAGAAACCGAAAACGGTGTACGCGAGCCCCAGGAACACGATCGCCGACAGCGTGATCCAGAGACGACGCGAACGAATCCAGGATCGAGTCATTCGCGCGCGGCCGGGGAACAGTGGGAAGAAGGGCGCGACTCTCGCAGCGGGTCCGGGCGTGCGTCAATCCACACGACCCGCAGCCCGGACGAAGTCCGGGGTTCCCCTCGCAAAACGAAGCGCAACCCCGGACTTCGT
>CAZXXM010000284.1:0-4855 GCA_964644715.1 uncultured Salinisphaerales bacterium | reverse complement strand
GAGCGGATCTCGAAACGATGACCAATCCCACCGAAATCAAGTTCGGCGATCCGGATACCCGTATCGCGCAGACCAGCCACTGGACGGTGTTGCTGCGTCCCAAGCAGCCGACGCTCGGTTCGCTGGCGCTGGTGTGCCGCGAACCGGTGACGGCCTTCGCCGAGCTGAGTCCGGGCGCCTATGCCGACCTGCGCGGCGTGGTGCGTCGCATCGAGCGGGCGCTGCGCGAGGTCACGGCCTATGAGCGCATCAATTACCTGATGCTGATGATGGTCGACCCCGACGTGCACTTCCACGTCATCCCGCGTTATTCGGGCACGCGCAGCTTCGCTGGCCAGGACTACCCGGATGCGGGCTGGCCCGGTCCGCCGCAGCTCGACGCGGCGGTACCGCTGGGTGCCGATGCACGGGATCGCCTGGTCGCCGCGCTGCACCTGGCCTGGGACCGCGCGGAGGACTGAAGCCTTAGTGTCTGCTCTCGGACGTCTCGTCCCCGACCGGCTCGACGGTTACACGCTGCGGCTGTTCGCCGCACCGCTGGCGTTTGCGCTGGCGACCCTGCTGCTGGCGCAGATGCTCGAACGCCTGCTGCGACTCTTCGACCTCGCGGCTTCGACCGGCGCCGACCTGACCGCGGTCATGCGCATGGCCGGGAACCTGTTGCCGCATTACCTGGGGCTGGCGATTCCGACCGCGTTCACCGCCGCCATCTTCATGGCGGTGGCGCGCCTGGGCGACAACAGCGAGCTGGATGTGATGCTCGGTACCGGCCGCTCGATCGTGCGCATCGCGATGCCGTACTTCGGTGTGGCGGTGCTGCTGTGCGGGTTCAATTTCTACTTGTTCGGTTACCTACAGCCGATCAGCCGCTACGACTACCGCGTGGCGGTGAACGACGCGTTGCACGCCGGATGGGATGCGCGCGTCGAAGACAACCGCTTCGTCAACGCCGGGCAAGGATTCCGCCTGAGTGCAGCCAAGGTCGGACCGGACGGCCGCACGCTCGAAGGCGTGTTCGTGCAGCGGCGCATCAACGGCGACGAAGAGATCACGACCGCGAAGCGCGGTCTGCTGAAGCCCTCTGAGGACGGGCATCGCCTGCTGCTGGAACTCGGGGACGGCACCGTCGTGCGCGAGTCCGCCGACAAGACCACCTCGTACTTGCGCTTCGAACAAGGGCTGATCAACGCCGACTTCACGCCCACGCCGCCGGCGTTCCGCGCGCGCGGCGATTCCGTGCGCGAGCTGACCTTGCGGGAGTTGTGGGATGCCTTGAACGGCCGCGGCGTGGAGCGCGACATTCCGAGGCGCAAGCTCGCCGGCGAATTCCATGGACGGCTCGCGCGTTCGCTGCTGTTGCCCTTGCTACCGCTGCTGGCATTGCCGCTGGGCATGGCGTCCAAGCGCGGCAAGCGCGCTCCCGGCGTCGTGTTCGCCTGCCTGGCGCTCCTGATGCTGAATCACGCGCTCCAGTTCGGCGAGAGCCTGGCCGAGTCCGGGCGCGCTGCCGCCGCAGTTGCGGTGTGGCTGCCGCTGTTCGTGTTCGCCGTGTTCGTCAGCTGGTTGTTCCGCGGCAGCCTGGCCTGGCCCGGCGACAACCCGGTCACGCGTGCGATCGGCGTCATCGAGAGCGGCTTCGAGGGCTTCGGCCGCCGTGGCGGCAAGAAGAAGAAAGCGGCATGAACGGAGTCCTTGCACGTTATCTGCGGCGTCGCGTCGCCACCCAGGTGCTGGCCCTGGTGCTGGTCCTGACCGCGCTGATGCAGTTGCTCGAACTGCTGGACGTCACCACGGACGTGCTCGATCGCAACCTGGGCATGCCGGGTCTGCTGCGTTACGCGCTGCTGCGCACGCCGAGCGAAGTGGTGGTCGCCTTGCCGCTGGCGGTACTGCTCGGTTCGATGTCGGCCTTCTACGCGATGGCGCGCAACCACGAGATCGTCGCGATGCGCTGCGCCGGCATGAGCCTCAAGCGCCTCGTGCTGTTGCTGCTGCCGGTGCCGCTGGCGCTGGCCGCCGCGCAGTTCGTGCTGTCTGACCGTCTCGTGCCGCGCGCCGAGGAAGCCTTGAAGGCCTGGTGGGATCAGACCGCACCACTCGAAGAAGCCCCCGAGCCGCGCTGGGTGCAGACGCGCAATGGTCCGGCCTCGTTCGAGCGCGCCAGTCCTGACGGCCGCAAGCTCACCGGGCTGCGCATCTACGAACGCGGCGCCGACGGCCTGTTCGCGGCCCGGATCACGGCCGGGCAGGCCGATTGGGATGGCCGCGGCTGGCAGCTGTCGAATGTCGAAGAACTCGCCGTCGGCGAATCGAAGATGCGGCGCCAGCAGGACGCGCAGCGGCGCTGGGACGTGAACCTGCGACCGGACGACGTCATGCGCCTGGACCTGATGCAGCCGCATCTGTCCAGCAGCATGCTCTCCGGCGTACTCAGCGGCGAAAGGGTCGGCGCGCAGCCGATCGGCTTCTACCAGACCATGTTCTACCGCACGTTCACGACACCGCTGACGGCCTTCATCATGCTGCTGCTCGCGGTGCCGACGGCGCAGATGATGGCGCGCAGCGGCGGTGGCGGCGGCAGCCTGCTGATCGCGCTGGGCCTGGGCCTGGCGTACCTGCTATGCGACGGCATCATGGTGGCGATGGGCACCAGCGGACGCATTCCCGCGCTGGTTTCCGTTGCCGTGGCGCCGGTTCTCTTCACGCTGATCGGCCTGGTGCAACTGCAGGTCTGCGACCGCACATGACGAATCTCTGGATCGATACATCGGGCCTGGCCGGCGCCCAGAAGCTGTTCGGGCTGCCACCGCTGGAGCGCTTGCGTCGCAGCGTCGGTGGCCTTGGAAAAGCCGATGCGGTGACGCTGTCGGGTCCTTCACCCGATAGCGTCTGGCCGGGCGCGCAGCTCGACGCTTCGAGCGACTCGCTGGGCCGACGCTTGCGCCGCGCGCTGAAGGGCCGGGCCGGCACCCTGGTGGTCATCGACGGCACGAACGTCGTCGATCCGCGCCTGATCCGTTTCCTTGGCGACACGGTCACGGCCGGCCTCGCCTCGCGCGGCGACGGCACCCGCCGCGCGGTCGCGATGTGCCTGGATGCCGCGTCCGCCGATGCCATTCCCGAGAACGCGACGAACCTTCGCGAGGTCGCCGATGCGCTGCTCGCCGCGGGCCGCATCGCACCACTCGACGAGCAGCGTTTTCCTGCCTACATCGACAAGCTGCGGCGCACGCTGCCGTACTGGATCCACGCGGTCGACAGTGTCGCAGCGCGGCGTGAACTCGAGCGCCAGATGTTCTGGGAGAACTACAAGGGCTCGACCGACCTGCTGACGCGCTGGGTGTTTCCGCCGCTGGTGTGGCAACTCACGCGCCTGAGCACGTTTCTCGGGATCCGGCCGAATGCGATCACGGCCCTGTCGGTCGTGCTGGCGTTCCTCGCCGTGCCGCTGTGGGCCGACGGCCAGTGGCTGGCGGGCTTCGTCTGCGCCTACGTGATGGCGGTGCTCGACAGCGTGGACGGCAAGGTCGCGCGCGTGACCTTGACCAGTTCGTCGATCGGCAACGTGATGGATCACGGCCTGGACATCGTGCACCCGCCGTTCTGGTACTTCGCCTGGGCCTGGGGCCTGGGCGCGCGTCCGCCGGACGATCCGCTGTATGTCGCCGCCCTGGCGTTCATCGCCTTCTACGTGGCCGATCGCCTGGTGCTGGGCGTGGCGCGCCACCGGCTGGGGCACGCGCTGCATTCGACGACGCCGCTGGACGAAAAGGTCCGCAGCGTCATCGCACGACGCAACATCACGATGAGCATCATGGCCATTGCGCTGGTGCTCGGGCAGGGCGTCGCCGGCTTCCTGATCGTCACGGCCTGGCAGGGCCTGACGTTCGCGTGGCACGGCTGGCGCACGATCTGGCTGGGATTCCTGACGTCCGAATATCGCGGCAAGGAGAAGGGATGAGTTCGGTAGAGATAGTGAAGGTGGACACGGCAGCGCTGATGAATCGCTTCATCGCCCTGCCGGCGAAGCTGTACAGCGGCGATCCACACTTCGTGGCGCCGCTGCTGATGGAGCGCAAGGAAGCGCTATCGCCCAAGAAGAATCCTTACTTCGCACACGCCGAGGCGCAGTTCTTCCTGGCGCGCCGCGACGGCCGCGACGTCGGTCGCATCAGCGCGCAGATCGACAAGCTGGTGCTGGATCCGACGATCGGCCACTTCGGCATGATCGTGGCGGAGGACGACGCGGCCATCGTCGATGCCCTGTTCGCGGCCGCCGAAGCCTGGCTGCGCGAGCGTGGGCGGACCGTCGTGCAAGGCCCGTTCAACCTGTCGATCAACGAAGAGACCGGTCTGCTGATCGAAGGCTTCGACACGCCGCCGATGATGTTCATGTCGCACGATCCCCGCTACATGGCGGCGCGCATCGAGGCCAGGGGCTACGCCAAGGCCAAGGACGTCTACGCGTATCTCTACGACATGCGGCACGACCTGCCGCCGGCCGCGCGCAAGTTCATCGACCGGCGCAAGCCGGCGGCGATGACGGCGCGCAACCTCGACATGACGCGCTACGACGCCGAGTTCGACACCATCACCGACATCTTCAACGACGCCTGGAGCCAGAACTGGGGCTTCGTGCCGTTCACGCCCGCCGAGATCCGGCACATGGCCAAGAGCCTCAAGCCGCTGATCGACCCGACCTGGGTCGCGATCGTGGAGATGCACGGCGAACCGGTGGGTTTCGGCATCACCTTGCCCAATCTCAACGAAGTCATCGCCGACATGGGCGGCAAGCTGCTGCCGTTCAACTGGCTCAAGCTGCTGCTCCGGCTCAAGAAGGGGCCGATCAGCGCAC
>CAZXXM010000283.1:0-4862 GCA_964644715.1 uncultured Salinisphaerales bacterium | reverse complement strand
AGGCGAAGTTCGCCGAGATGCGCAAGAAGCTGGCGGGCTGACCTAACCGCCCGGACGAAGTCCGGCGACCGTCTCGCAAATCGAGCGCAATCCCGGACTTCGTCCGGGCTACGGAGCGCGCCCAGCGGGCCGATCGAACCGCCCTTCCCTCAGGAAGCGCAGCGACTGCCGGATCACCTCGTCGCTGCGCATCATGAACGTGTGGTTCTCCCACATCTCGATGAAGTCGGTCATGCCGTCGAGACGGGCACTGGCGACGCTGACCTTGCCGTCGTCCGGGCCTTCGATCATCGCCGAGTAGACCGGGTTGAAGGAGCGCGTCCCCGCGATGACGCCGACGGGATAGTTCGCCGGCCCCAGCCGGTTGGGGAGACTGCCGGCATCGGTTCCCAGCTGCTTGCCGGCGGGACCGTTGACCCATACGAACGGCGCGAAGCGGCCGAGCCGGTCCACCAGCTCGCTGCCGCGATTGGGCGGGCCTAGCATGACGACGCTGCCGAGCTGCGGCAGCGCATTCGTCGCCAGGTATTGCCGCACGACGATGCCGCCCATCGAATGGGTCACGAAGTGGATGCGCGTGGCCCCGGAGGCGACCGCGCCCTGCACGGCCGGCGCCAGATGCGTCGCCGCCAGGGCTTCGATCGTCGCCGTGGTCGACGGGTAGTCGAGGTTGACGACGGTATAGCCCGCCGCCTGCATCGCCTCCGCGAGCTTCTGCATCGCCTTGGCGGAGCGGGCGAGCCCGTGTACGACGATCACGGTCTCATGCGACACCGGATTTGCGGGCGAAGAGATCGCGTCATTCGCATGGGCCATGCCGCATGTTGCCAACACGAACGGCAGCGCGGCGATGATCCGCAACATCACGTCCCGCTGCCGGCCAACCGTGGCCGGCGAAACCAGCGCTTGAGCGGCAGACGGAGCGCCAGCACGACCAGCGCGATGCCCAGATACACCAGCGGCTCGCGGTGGTCCGACTTCACCAGCCACAGGAAGTGGATGGCGCCGAGCAGCACGGCCGGATAGATCGCCCGGTGGATCTGCTTCCAGCGGCGTTTCAGGCGGCGCTGCCAGGCTTTCGTCGACGTGATGGCCAGCGGCAGCATCAGCAGCCAGGCGGCGAAACCCATCGTGATGTAGGTGCGTTCGATCACCTCCTCGGCCAGCTTGGTCGGCGACCACTCGAGATCGAAAGTCAGGTAGATCGCGAAATGCACGCAGACCCAGGCGTAGGTCCACAGCCCGAGCAGGCGTCGGACCTGCACGAACTCGATGCGGCCGAATGCCTCGCGCAGCGGCGTCATCGCCAGAGTCAGCAACAGCAGGCGCAGGCTCCACAGTCCGGTGTAGCGCTCGAGGAATTCGACCGGGTTCGGCCCCAGCCCGGCATGCGTTAGTCGCCATGCGAGCTCCGCGGCCGGCCACAGCGCGAGACTCCAGACCGCGAGGCGCAGCGCGATCAACACCGGCGTCGCGGAGGACATGGCGGAGAAGGCGAATCGGACGCCGCGCCCGCCTTCATCAATGGAATTTGACCGGATCCATGCCCGCGTAGAGCGACGCGACTTCCGGGTAGCCGTTGTAGAGCAGCGTCTTGTGCTTGAACAGCTCGCCGAGGCGCCGCTCGGTGGCCTGGCTCCAGCGCGGATGACTGACGTCCGGGTTCACGTTCGAATAGAACCCGTACTCGCGCGCCTGCAGCTTCTTCCAGGTGGTCGGTGGTTCGTTCTCGACGAAGCGCACGCGCACGATCGACTTGATGCTCTTGTAGCCGTACTTCCACGGCACGATCAGGCGCAAGGGCGCGCCGTTCTGGTTGGGCAGCACGCGACCGTACATGCCCACCGTGAGCAGGGTCAGCGGATGCATGGCCTCGTCGATACGCAGGCCCTCGACATAGGGAAGGTCGAAGCCCGCGTAGCGCGCCAGCGGCATCTGCTCACGATCGTGCAGGGTCTCGAACGCCACGTACTTCGCCTTCGACGTCGGCTTGAACCGCGCGAGGAATTCGCCGAGCGGGAACCCGACCCAGGGCACGACCATGCTCCAGGCCTCGACGCAGCGGAAGCGGTAGAGGCGTTCCTCGAGGGCGGAGAGCTTGAGGATGTCCTCGATGCCGATCGATCCGGGGGCCTCGCACTCGCCGTCGACCGCCACCGTCCAGGGCCGCGTGCGCAAGGTGCCCGCGTTGCGCGCCGGCTCGTCCTTGCTCGTCCCGAATTCGTAGTAGTTGTTGTACGTGCTGACGTCGCCGAAAGGCGTCACCGCTTCGCCACCCGCCCGCTCGCTGCGCCGGGCGATCGACAGCTCGGCGGGCATCGGGGCCTGACCACTCTTGGCCGGCGCCGCCGGAAGCGGCTCGGCCGCCGACGGCTCGGGCTTGCCGCATCCCGTCAGCAGCGCCACGGCGCCCAAGCCGAGCTGGGTCACCAGGCGCCGGCGATCGGTATACACGCGCTCGGGCGTGATCTGGCTGGCACGGATCGGGTGCGGCGGCGGAATGCGGATCAGCATGGCGGGCTCCGGGGAGGGCTCAAGATTGACCCAAAACCCGGGGGCATGTTCGCCCGGCGCCCGTTTTGGTCACGCGATGCGGACGATCGGGCATGCCGCACGCACCGACGCGGCCCGGACGCAGTCCGGGTTCTCCTCTGTTTGAGAGAAAAACCCCGGACTGCGTCCGGGCCACGTGGGCGGTTACAAGATGTAGCGGCTCAGATCCTCGTTTCCGGCCAGCTTTTCCAGCTTGCCGTCGACGTAGGCCGCATCGACCCGCAAGGTCGTGCCCGCCTTGTCCGGCGCGTCGTACGCCAGCTCTTCCATCAGGCGTTCCATCACCGTGTGCAGGCGGCGGGCGCCGATGTTCTCGGTACGCTCGTTGACCTGCCAGGCCATCTGCGCGAGCCGCTTGATGCCGTCGTCCGCGAATTCCAGGCTGACGCCCTCGGTCTTCATCAGCGACACGTACTGGTCGGTCAGCGAGTAGTCCGGCTCCTTGAGGATGCGCTCGAAGTCCTCGGTCTTCAGGGCGTCGAGTTCCACGCGGATCGGCAGTCGCCCTTGCAGCTCCGGAATCAGGTCGCTGGGCTTGGCCATGTGGAACGCGCCGCTGGCGATGAACAGGATGTGATCCGTCTTCACCGAGCCGTACTTGGTCGTGATGGTCGAGCCTTCGACGAGCGGCAGCAGATCGCGCTGCACACCTTCGCGCGAGACGTCCGCGCCGACGAACTCGCCGCGCTTGCACACCTTGTCCAGCTCGTCGATGAAGACGATGCCGTTCTCTTCGACGTTCTTCAGCGCCTCGCTCTTGATCGCTTCCTCGTCGACGAGCTTGGCCGCTTCCTCTTCGGTGAGCTCCTTCATCGCGTCCACGATCTTCATCTTCTTGCTGCGCGTCTTGCCCTGGTTCAGGCCGGCGAACATGCCCTGCAGCTGCTGGGTCATCTCCTCCATGCCGGGCGGGCCCATCAGCTGGACGTTGGGCGTGGCCTGCGAGAGCTTCACCTCGATCTCGGTGTCGTCGAGCTTGCCCTCGCGCAGCTGCTTGCGGAACACCTGGCGTGCCGCGCTGTTCTCGTTCGTGCGCTGCGTGCTGGCCTCGCCGAAATCCTTGGGCGGCGGCACCAGCGTATCGAGCACGCGCTCTTCGGCGGCGGCCTCGGCCTTCGTGCGCTGGCGCGCGATGAACTGCTCGCGCGTCAGCTTGACCGCGGCATCCGCGAGGTCGCGGATGATCGAGTCCACGTCCTTGCCGACGTAGCCCACCTCGGTGAACTTGGTGGCCTCCACCTTCACGAACGGCGCGTTCACCAGCTTGGCGATGCGCCGCGCGATCTCGGTCTTGCCCACGCCGGTGGGTCCGATCATCAGGATGTTCTTCGGGTGGATCTCCGTGCGCATCTGGCCTTCGACCTGCTGGCGCCGCCAGCGGTTGCGCAGCGCGATGGCGACGGCACGCTTGGCAGCGGCCTGTCCGATGATGTGCTTGTCCAGCTCTGCCACGATCTCGCGGGGAGTCATGGTGGAAGCGGCGCCTGCTTTCGAATCGCTCATGAATTTCTCGGTCTTGCTCAGAGGTCGATGTGCTCGAGCGTGAGACTGTGATTGGTGTAGATGCAGATGTCGGCGGCCACGTGCAGCGCCTTCTCGACGATCTCGCGTGCCGACAGGTTGGTGTTCTCGACCAGCGCGCGCGCCGCGGCAGTGGCGAAGCTCCCGCCGGAGCCGATGCCCATGACGCCGTGCGGCTCGGGCTCCATGACGTCGCCGTTGCCGGAAATCATCAGCGAGGCGTCCTTGTCGGCCACCAGCAGCAGCGCCTCGAGGCGACGCAGGTAGCGGTCGGTGCGCCAGTCCTTGGCCATTTCGACGGCCGCGCGCACCAGGTGCCCGGAGTGTTTCTCGAGCTTGCCCTCGAAACGCTCGAACAAGGTGAATGCGTCGGCGGTGCCGCCGGCGAATCCCGCCATGACCTTGTCGTTGTAGAGCCGGCGCACCTTGCGCGCGTTGCCCTTGACCCGTGTGTTACCCATCGACACTTGCCCATCGCCGCCGAGCGCGACCTGGTTGCCGCGCCGGACGCTGAGAATGGTGGTGCCGTCGAACTGTTGCATGGAATCCCTTTTGCGAAAGCCTGTCCGCGGTAGATGAGGATAGCGCCGGACGATTCAAGCCAGGCGGTCCCCCCGCAGCCCGGACGAAGGGGCCGGCGCGCTTTCGAGCCGGAAACCGGCGAAAAGACCCGTAGAATCACGGCAAGCCACGGGGATGGGGCAGTGCGGGATGAGCGGACCTGACGACACCGTTGACGCTCGTTTCCTGTGCAGCGGGGTCTCCGACCTCACGCTGCGACGATTCGG